>JBKBOP010000007.1:0-5452 GCA_046293575.1 Flavobacterium sp.
ATCTTGGGCCTTTATGGAAAAAACAAAAACCAAGAGCATACAAAAAGTGATAAATTGTTTCATTGTTTAAGCCTTTTGCTCGTTGTTAAAAAAATCATTCAATGCGTTCAAATCAGAGATATTTACAGATCTCGCTTTGCTTCCTTCAAACGGGCCTACAATTCCTGCAGCTTCCAATTGGTCTATCAATCTTCCTGCACGGTTATATCCCAATTTTAGTTTACGTTGCAATAGAGAGGCAGAACCTTGTTGAGCTGTTACAATGACCTCTCCAGCATCTATGAACATTGAATCACGATCAGATATGTCTATATCAATCATTGAGCCACTATCCTCTCCAATGTATTCAGGAAGAAGAAATGCATCGGGGTAGGCTTTTTGGGAACCAATGAATTCGGTTATCTTTTCAACTTCGGGAGTGTCCACAAAAGCACATTGCACCCTAACAACGTCGTTACCGTTTGTATAGAGTAAATCTCCTCGTCCGATGAGTTGATCGGCTCCTTGGGTATCTAAAATGGTTCTGGAGTCTATTTTTGAGGTTACTCTGAAGGCAATTCGAGCAGGGAAGTTGGCTTTGATCAATCCAGTGATGACATTCACCGAAGGTCTTTGTGTGGCAATAATCAAATGTATTCCCACCGCTCTGGCCAACTGAGCAAGTCGAGCAATAGGGGTTTCCACTTCTTTACCAGCAGTCATGATTAAATCTGCAAACTCGTCAACCACCAAAACAATGTAGGGCAGAAAATGATGACCTTCATTGGGGTTCAGTTTTCTGGCTTTGAACTTTTCATTGTATTCTTTGATGGTTCTCACCATAGCATCTTTCAACAAATTATAGCGATTGTCCATTTCAATACACAAAGAATTCAGGGTGTGAATGACTTTGGTATTGTCGGTAATGATAGCATCTTCGGTGTCCGGTAATTTAGCTAAATAATGACGTTCAATTTTATTATACAGGGTGAGTTCTACTTTCTTTGGGTCTACCAAAATAAACTTCACTTCTGCGGGATGTTTTTTGTAGAGTAAGGAAGTAAGTACGGCATTAAGACCAACCGATTTTCCTTGTCCGGTGGCACCCGCCATTAACAAGTGAGGCATTTTAGCAAGGTCTACAACAAAGGTTTCATTGGAGATGGTCTTTCCTAAAGCAATGGGCAATTCCATTTCTGCTTCTTGAAATTTAGAGGAACCTATCACGGATTTCATGGAAACCATGGTGGGTTTTTTATTGGGAACTTCGATACCTATAGTACCTTTCCCTGGAATGGGAGCGATGATTCTAATGCCTAAAGCAGATAGAGACAAAGCAATATCGTCTTCAAGGTTTTTAATTTTAGAAATTCTGATTCCTGCTTCTGGAACAATTTCATATAAAGTGACCGAGGGACCCACCGTCGCTTTGATTTGGGCAATGTTAATGTTGTAGTTCTTGAGGGTATCTACAATTCTGTTTTTATTTTCTTCTAACTCCTCTTGATTGATGGTAATGCCAGCCGAAGAATAGTCTTTTAGTAAATCAAGCGGGGGAAACTTAAAGTTGGATAACTCAAGAGTAGGATCAAATTCACCGAAATCTGCAACTAATTTGGCAGCAAGATTTTCGTCAACTGTTTCTTCTTCTGTTGCTTTTTCAATTACAAAGGTTTCATCTTCTGTTTTGATGATTTCAGGAGTTGGATCCTCCTTTATTGGTGAGGCCACATCCAATTTAATTTCTGATGGATTTTGGATGGTGGGTTTCAACGCCTCTTTATTGACTTCAAAAACAGAGGTTAAAGGCTCAGCTTTCGATTCCTTTTCAAATGTTTGGGTTGGTTTTGTGTCTTCAAAGGTATTATCAATAGCAGTGGTTATATCGGTAAAAATCTCATCTTCAAAATCATCGTCTTCTGTTTTAGGTTTTGGAGTTAACCATGCCCTTACTTTTTCTGGTGAGATTTCAATTTTAAAAATGAGATACACCGCCACACCAAAAAATAAAATGAGGATGGTTCCTGTACTTCCAGCAAAATCTTCAAAATAAAGATTCATCTCATACCCTATGACACCACCGAGTCCAGGTATATATTTATGAAAAAATCCAAATAACAAGGAGAAGAATACCATGGCAAACAAATCCCAAAACCAAATATTTTTGAGTTTGTAGGTGGGCAATTTTAAAATGAAATACAAACCCGTCAGGAAAACGAGTTTGACTAATAAAAATGAAGCTATTCCAAATCCTTTGTAAAGAAAGAAATGGGACAATTCAGACCCAACTTTTCCTAGCCAGTTACCGGATTTGACAGCACGGTCTGAAAAATGTCCAATGGCACTTTGATCCGTTTGCCAGTTAAGAAAATAGGAAACAAATGAAACCGCCATCGCAACAGAAAAAATCAACAACAATATACCCAAAAAGAGTTGATGTCTTTCAGTTAATTGAAACTTTTTCCTTGCAGAATCTATATTGGAAGTCTCTTTTTTCTTTTTTGTTCCTGCCATAAGTATTGTAACTACTAAAAGTTCAAAATTACCTTTTTAATTGATTTAAAAAAATGATTCTTTAAGATAGGGTATATAAATAATACATCCGATGATAATAGACGCAATACCCGCAAAGAGGACGGCACCTGCGGCAATGTCTTTAATTTTACCTACCACAGCATGTTCCTCTGGATGTTCTAAATCTAAAAATTTTTCGAGAGCGGTATTCATGCCCTCAATGGAAAGAACTAAACCAATGGCAAAAACTTGAAACATCCATTCTGTCTTGGAAATTTGAAAATAAAAACCAGCTAGGGTAACCAAAAGAGCAATGACCAACTGACTTATAATGCTGTGTTCGGTCATTATTAAGTGTATGGCTCCCTTGGCTGCAATACCAATACTTTTTAGTCTTCCTTTCACAAAGGATTTTTCCTTTTGATAGGTCATTCTTTAAGATAAACTCGCCAAAGCCACATCATAATTGGGCTCTTGTGCAATTTCAGGCACTTGTTCTGTATAAACAACTTTACCATTTTCGTCAACCACAACAATGACTCTGGAATGTAATCCAGCTAGAGCTCCGTCGGTCATGTTTAATCCATAGTCTGCTCCAAATTGGCCCGCTTTAAAATCGGAAAGACTCACAACATTTTCTAAACCTTCGGCACCACAAAAACGTTTTTGAGCAAAAGGAAGGTCTCTTGAAATGCACAACACTTTAGTGTTTTTCAATTGTGCGGCTTTTTCATTGAAAGTTCTTACTGATGTGGCACATACACCCGTATCAATACTTGGAAAAATATTCATAACGAGTCTGCTACCTTTGAAGTTGTCTAAAGAAACCTCACTTAAATCTGTTTGAATTAATTTAAAATCTGGAGCACTTGAACCAATCGATGGTAACTCTCCCGAGGTATGAATAGGGTTTCCCCCTAAGGTAATCTTTGCCATAATTATATAATTTTTAGATGTCAAAAATAAGAAAATAGAACCACAAGCAGGCATTAATAGGCATACAATTCCAGTAATTCTTTTTCAAATCTACCTTTCGGTAAATATTGGTCTTCTAAAGCTTTTACAAAAGGGATCGGACTTTCAATACTTCCCACTCTTTTGACAGGACCGTCAAGATATTCAAAACAAGTATCTGTAATCATGGCCGCAATATCACTGGCAATGCCGCCAAACAAAGTGTCTTCCTGAAGAATAATGGCCTTACCTGTTTTTTTAACCGAAGCGATAATGGATTCGTTGTCAAGAGGCTGCAAGGTTCTTAAATCTAATAGGTCGGCACTCAATTGAGGATTTTTATTTAATGTTTCAAATGCCCAATGTACTCCAGCTCCAAAAGTAATTACCGTAATTTTGGAACCTTCTCGTAGTAGTGATGCTTTACCAAAAGGGAGGGTATAATACTCTGTGGGTACGTCTTGATATATACTTCTATACAATTGTTTGTGTTCAAAAAACATAACTGGATTGGGGTCGTTAAAAGCGGTGTTCAAAAGACCTTTAGCATCATAGGGAAAAGCAGGATATACCACTTTTAAACCCGGCGTTTTGGTAAACCAAGCTTCATTGGTTTGAGAATGAAAAGGACCTGCTTGGGTGCCGCCACCACAAGGCATTCTCACGACCACATCGGCAGCTTGTCCCCATCGGTAATGTACTTTGGCTAAATAGTTCACGATAGGATTAAATCCAGTGGATACAAAATCTGCAAATTGCATCTCTACCATGGCTTTATGACCATTAATGGCAAGTCCCATTCCGGCAGAAACTATTGCACTTTCACAAATGGGGGTGTTGCGAACACGTTCTTTACCAAATTTGGCCACAAAACCATCGGTCACCTTAAAAGCACCTCCGTATTCGGCTATGTCTTGTCCCATCAAAACCAAGTTGGCATGTTTCTCCATCGACTGTTCCAAAGCTTGGGTTACGGCGTCAATTAATCGGATGTTTTTGGTTTCTGAATTAGGTTTATATAGTTCAAAGTCGTAAGGTTTATAAACATCATTTAACTCTTCACTTTCAATGGCTTCAATAGGAGGTTCATCAAATGCAATTTTGAGATGTTCTTCAATTTCTTTCTTAATTTCTGCGGCAATCTCCTCATTTTCTTGCTCAGTGATTATTTGGTTCTCAAATAGCCATTTCATGTAATTTTTCACTGGGTCTTTTTCAGCCCAGAATTCTATTACCTCTTGGGGAACATATTTTGTGCCACTAGCTTCTTCATGACCACGCATTCTGAATGTCATAAATTCCAATAAAACAGGTCGCGGGTTTTGTCGCAACGATGCCACAATATCAGAAACTTTATTAAAAACATCTAGTATGTTATTACCGTCAATTATATGGCTTTCCATGCCGTATCCAATACCTTTATCGGCTAATTGCTTGCAGCGAAACTGTTCGTTTACAGGAGTAGAAAGACCATAACCGTTATTTTCAATGACAAAAAGTACCGGTAAATCCCAAACCGCTGCAATGTTTAAAGCTTCGTGGAAATCACCTTCACTAGTGGCACCTTCACCAGTAAAAACAGCGGTTACTTTGCCATTTTTTTGGAGTGTATCCGCTAAGGCAATTCCATCGGCTACCCCCAATTGTGGGCCCAAATGGGATATCATTCCAATAATCTTATATTCTTGTGTTCCAAAATGAAAAGAACGGTCTCTTCCTTTGGTAAAACCACTTTTCTTTCCTTGCCATTGAGCAAACAATCGATACAAAGGAATATTTCTCGAAGTAAAAACTCCTAAATTTCGATGCATCGGAAGGATGTATTCATCTTTTTCCAATGCGTTGGTGATACCTACCGAAATCGCTTCCTGTCCGATACCGGAAAACCATTTAGAGATTTTCCCTTGGCGGAGAAGGATAAGCATTTTTTCTTCTATTAATCGGGGTTTAAGGAGACTTTTGTAGAGTTCAACCAACTGACTATCAGTTAGGTTTTTGCGGTCAA
>JBKBOP010000007.1:5550-29904 GCA_046293575.1 Flavobacterium sp.
AATTGCATAGGTAATAGTTGGTTTTAATGCTATCAAAGGTACAAAAAATAACAAATCACTTGCGAAATGTTATAATACTTGAATCATTGATGTGCCAAGTATTTAATGGTCTGATAATCATTTTAATCCCAACATTCCATTAAAATTAAATCGCCATTATCATGTGTGATTTTGACAATGCCATCAGCCAATACATGATTACTACTACCAGAACGATACCCTAACGTCAATGCATCATCATAAAGAGTATAATAGAGATTTTCTGAATGAACACCTGTAACATGTCCTATGGGCATTAATGAGAGTACAGTGTCTTTTGGGTACCACTTTTCAAACCGAATGGGGAGGAGAAATAACTTGGAGTGATCGTCAAAAAGAACAATTTTTAAATGACGATAGGCCGCTATTCCAGAAATGTTTTGAAAGGTGTGGTCGGATCGTTTTCCGGTGGCCCAAACCACATTGACGGCTTTGAAATTTCTTGATATTAGAAAATCATATGCTTTTTCTAAATCTGTTTTATTTTGATCTGGAGTGTGGATGATCTCAATTGGGTATTGTAAATCTTGATATACATGTGTTTCAAATTCCCTGTCAAAATCACCTAAAAGGACATCTACTTTGATTCCTAAATCCATGACCCTTTTCATAGCTGAGTCCAACACAACAATAAACGGAGACCATTCCAATAACTGATTCAGTAATTCTCGACTACATGCTGCTCCGTTGGCAATAATTAATGCGGGTTCTTGGTCGTCTTTAACAATATGGTGTGATGACAAATGAAAAAATTTTATTGAACAATATAATCAACAGTAACTTTTTCACATACTCTGAAAAAGCCTAGGGCAAAATTATTAAAATTTGTTTGGTTAACAACATTTCCTCGAACAGTTGCAGGAGGAGATTGAAATGGACTACCGTTATTTTCTGATGTTTGGCCTAAAAGTATTCTCATGTAGTTGTAATAATTTTGGGAAATGCCAAACAAGGTAAAATTGATGTTGATGCCTGCTTCTAAATCCTCATTAGAATAGAATCCAAAAAGCTCGTTGTTTTCATAAAATCGGTCTTCAAAAGGGTCAAATTCAGGAAAACTTTTTAAGGGTGTGATGTACCTTCCAAGATAAAAGTTAGTTTCATTGGGTATGTCGTTAAAGAAAAACTTCACTTCAATATCTGTACCTGTAAATCCAGCCACTTCTTCTTGTTCAATTCTATTTATTACGGGAACAGCTCTCATGATTTCATTGGCAGTATAGGTTTCGCCTTCAACTACAACAGTCAGAAAATAGGTTTCATCCATTTCTGGTATAAAATTAAAACAAACATATAGGCCAGGTTCGGTTTCATTGAAAGTAAAAAAGAAACCAGCACTGTTTTCAACAGTTACAATTGCTCCAGAAACCGGGGGAATTACATTACTGTAAAATCCAGTGGTCTTGTGAATGCGAATGGTTTGTATGCTTCCAGAAGTTCCTTTTTCCCAATCAATGGCAGCATCGATGACTAAACGAGGAGCAGCTGTATCTAAACTGAGATCAATCACCTCCTCGCAGGAAGAAAAAAGACCTAGACTAAGGATAATTGTTAATATAAAATACTTTTTCATCTTTAAAATTTAAAGTTATAGGTAACACTAGGAACCGCACCAAAAATGGATAATCTCACGGCTTCATTCAAACCAGTAGTTGTGTTTTGCCGGAAAGTTATGGAAGCGGCATTCATTCTGTTATACACATTATAAACGCCAAAAACCCACTCCGATTGCCAGTTTCTGCGTGCATTGGATTTTGGGGTAAGCGTAGCAGAGATATCCAAATGGTGATAGGTGGGGAGGTTGCTTGAATTTCTACTTTCATAGGTAGGTACGGAAACGCCTTGGTATTCATACCTACCGTTGGGAAATGTGACGGGTTGGCCTGTTTGTAGTGCGAAAATAGCTCCGAACCGCCACTTATCACTTAATTTGTAATTGGAAACCAAAGACAAATCGTGAAGTTTGTCAAAACCAGTTCTGTACCATTCACCATTGTTAATACCTGTTTCTCCAACTGTTCGTCCGGGTGTTTGTTGTTCTGAACGCGACAGAGTATAGGCCAACCACCCATTAAAACGACCTGTATTTTTTCTTAAAAGGGTTTCAATACCATAGGCTCGGGCTCTTCCGTTTAAGACTACTTGCTCAATGGCATTATTGGCAATTAAATCGGCTCCATCAATAAAATCTACACGGTTATCAATTTTTTTATAGAAGGTTTCCACTTCTAATGAATATTTGTCATCTGCGAAGTTTCTAAAATATCCTAAGGCTACCTGATCCAATAACTGAGGTTTTAAAAACTGATCACTTGGAGCCCAAACATCCAATGGGGTAGGCGATTGGGTGTTTGAAATTAAATGTAAATATTGACTCATTCGGTTGTAACTTGCTTTTACTGACTGGTCATCGTTAATGATGTAAGCAATCCCTAAACGCGGTTCCCATTGGTCAAAAAAGGCAATTTTCTCCCCGCTTCTGAAATCTACAGTTCCTATGGGAGTTGCCTTTTCATAAATCTGAAACTCTGAATTAAATAACACTGCTTGGTTGTTTTCATAAACATTAATAGGTTGTGGGCCCAATCGATAGAACTGACTGTAGCGAAGTCCATAGGATACAGAAATTTTATCAGAGAGTTGTTGTTCAGCATCTATATAAAAGGCGGTTTCCAATGCGTGTTTTTGGTCTAATCTTGCTCTGTTTATCCCAGATTCAGGAGTACTAGGTTTGATTTCTCCGGGATTAAAATCATGGTAAATAGCATTTACACCATAGGAAAGCTTAAAATTATTATTTAAAAAATATTTGAAATCATATTTAAAATTCCAGTTTTTAATGCCACTATCCCATTGGAATCCAACAAAATCCAATTGAAGACCATAATAATAATCAGAGTAAATCAATGACATATTTGAAAAAAGACGATCTGAAAACAAGTGGTTCCAACGAAGGTTAAATACAGCATTACCATAAGTATTTACAAAACTATCACTAATGGAGAATACATCCCTTCCGAAATAGCCAGAAAGAAATACACTATTGTTGTCATCAATTTTATAACTCAATTTTGCATTCAAATCATAGAAATAAGCCGAATTGTCATTATCTGTCAGTTTTAAAAACAAATGGGCATAAGAACTTCTTCCAGCGACTAAAAAAGAGCCACGGTCCTTTTCAATAGGGCCTTCTGCCAAAAGCCTACTGGAAATGAGTCCGATTCCACCGTTCATTGCAAATTTTTGTTGATTCCCTTCTTTTTGATAGATATCCAAGACCGAAGAGAGTCTTCCTCCATAACGAGCTGGAATGCCGCCTTTGTATAATTTTAAATCTTTGATGGCATCGGGATTAAAAACTGAAAAGAATCCAAAAAGGTGGGACGCATTAAAAATGATTGCCTCATCCAATAGTATCAAATTTTGATCAGCTCCGCCACCTCTTACATTAAAACCTGATTGGCCTTCACCAGCATTGGTAACACCCGGTAATGTGAGGATAGATTTTAGAATATCAACTTCTCCCAACACCACCGGCATTTCTTTAATCTCTTTTACGGTAAGTTTATTAACACTCATTTCAGGCTTTCTGATTTCAGACTTCACTTTTGCATCCGTAAGTATTACTTCCTCCAATTCTTGAGAAGACATTTTAAGAGAAATGTTTTTACGAGTATTTTTGTCTAAGTCTATCGTTTCTTCAATGCTGGCATAACCTAGATAACTCCATTTAACAACATAGCTGCCTTTAGGAAGGGAAATCGAATAAAAACCATATTCATTGGTGACCGTCCCTGTTTTTGCTTCAGGTATAATGATATTCACCCCAATTAAGGTTTCACCTGTGTTTTGGTCTGTAATGGTTCCGCTGAGTGTGTATCTCTCTTGTGCGTGTGTAATGGAAAAACAAAACAAAAGAGCAATTATAATTTTGGTCACGTTCATACATGAAATTTTAACCCTACAAACTTCCACTTTTTTAGTGTTCAAGGATATACAACAGCTGTTAATTGTTGGTTAACATTATAAAAAAAGTTAAACAGTTGTTAAGCGGTTTTGACTACATTTTTTTGTCATATCTCAAGTGATATAGCCATTTATATAATTCGCCCATCAATAAAATAGACGAAGCTAAAGCTGCAAACACTAAAAACTCTGTAAAGGAAACGGGGTCAAACTGGAATAAATCTTCAAAGAAGGGAATATCGATGATCATCACTTGAATAATTACAGAGGCAATTAAACCAATATTTACCCATTTGTTGGAGAATAAACCAATGGTAAACGCAGAGTGTCTTAATGAACGCATATTGAAAACATTAAACAACTGACTAAAAGCCATGACTACAAAGGCCGCTGTTCTTGCTTTTTCAATTCCTTCGGGTAAATAATATTGAAAAACCCCAATTGCTAAAGTAGCCATTAAAGCCGCATTGATTAATAAAAAAGGTATGATACTTTTGTTTAATATTTTTTCTTTAGGGTTCACGGGTGCTTGTTCAAGTTCGTCGCCATGCCCTTTTTCGGTAGCCATTGTGGTGGTACAGGCTCCATCGGTTACTAAATTTAACCAAAGTATTTGCGTTGCGGTTAAGGGAATAGGTAAACCCATAAATATGGCAGAAAGTAAGGTAACAATCTCCGAAAAATTAGTGGTTAACAAAAAGAAACTCGTTTGTCTCACGTTATTGAAAACCACTCTTCCTTCTTCAATGGCTTTGACAATCGTTGAGAAATTGTCATCAGAGAGTACAACTTGAGCCGCATCTCTTGCTACGTCAGTTCCCATGATACCCATGGCAATACCTACATCTGCTTTTTTGAGTGCGGGGGCATCGTTCACTCCGTCTCCTGTCATTGCAACGAGTTCACCTTTTTGTTGAAGGACAGTAGCAATTCTAAGTTTCATTTGCGGGGTAAGCCTCGCAAATACTCTAGTTTCTAAAACAGCTTTTTCAAATTCTTGGTCATCTAATTGAAGAAGTTGGGTTTCTGTTAATCCTTGATTAGAAATACTACCATCATCAGGAATAATATGGGTTGCTTTAGCGATGGCAATACCGGTGTTGATGTGGTCTCCTGTGGCCATAATCACCCTGATTCCAGCTTTGTGGCAGGCGTCAACGGCTTCTCTCACATCTGGGCGGGGTGGATCAATCATTCCGCATATGCCTAGAAAAGTAAGTTCGTTTAAATCGGTTTCTTTGAGTTGGTCAGTGTCACTTTGAGTAGTTTTTTTTGCTAGTGCAATAACTCTCATGGCTTCGCCAGACCATTTTTCGATGCTTTTCCGAAGTTCATTTTTCGATGCTTCACTGAAATCTTCTACGCCATCCTTATAATACACCTGTGAACTTGCATCAATGATTTTTTCTGGAGCTCCAATGACATATATTTCATTTTGAGTTCCAATTTGAACTAAAGTTCCACGCATTTTTAAGGTAGAGCTAAAGGGTAAGTCATCTATCTTAATGATTTGCGATTGTTTTTTGGGAAATATACCTCCTTTTCGAGCCATGGCTAATAAGGCACCTTCAGTAGGGTCACCTAAGAGTTTATAGCTATCTGTTTCTTTATCATGACTAATGTCGCTATTGTTGCTAAAAGCAGCCACTTTCAATAACTCCATCAAAACGGGTTGATTTTCTATTTCAGTTATATGTCCCTCTCGGTGGAAATTTCCAATAGGTGACCAACCTTCGCCGCTTACTTCCCACGGAGTTTCTTTTGGTACCATAATTCTGCGTACGGTGAGTGTGTTTTGAGTGAGGGTTCCTGTTTTATCAGTGATTATAGTGGTTACAGCCCCTAAGGTTTCGGTGGCACTGAATTCGCGAACAATGGCATTTCGTTTACTCATGTTACTGGCTCCAATTGCCAATACAATTGCCAACACTGCTGGAAGACCTTCAGGTATTGAGGAAACCAAGGCTGCAATGGCAATCATTAAGGTTTCATCTAAGTTTTGCTTTCTAATGAAATATGCCACTGAAAACAAGGTCAAAGAACTTAGAATTGCAATAACCCCCATTTGTTTTGCTAATTCGTTGGTTTTTTTTTGAAAATTAGTTAAGCCCGGTTTAATAGAATCCAAGGAATGAGCTATTTCACCTAAGGCTGTTTTCATTCCTGTTCCTGTGACTACAGCTCTGCCATACCCACTCGAAATAAAAGTGCCCTTAAAAACCATATTCTTTCGATCAGCCAAGGGTCGTTCTTCCGGAAGATCAATTGCTGATTTATTCACGGGAACCGACTCACCCGTGAGAGGGGCTTCAATCGCTCGAAGGTTCTTCGCCATAAAAAGTCGAGCATCGGCGGGAATACTGTCTCCTTCTTCCAAAATAATAATATCACCGGGTACAAGTTCAATCGCAGAAATGGTCTTTTTATCGCCATCGCGTATGACCTTGGCCATGGTTTTAACATACGATTTTAAGGAGGCAACAGCTTTTTCAGCTTTCCATTCCTGAACAAAACCAATGAGGGTATTAATAAGGATCACAGCAAGAATTACATAGGTGTCCACTTCATGTCCCGAAAACCAAGAAATCAAAGCCGCTAGAAACAAGATAAGTATGAGGGTACTTTTAAATTGCCTTAAAAAGAGCATCCACCAGCTTCTACCACCGGTTTCTTCAATCTCGTTTTTTCCGTATTCTTGTTGTCTTTTTAAAATTTCTGATTCAGAAAGCCCTTTTTTTTCTGAAGTTTTAAGGGATTCCAACACATCAGGAATGTTATTTTGATAGGCTTCCATAACTTACATTTTGATTGTCTGTAATTTACGGATTTTATTTCAAATTAAGAATAAAAATGATAGGTTTAGTAACCTAATTAAGTTGCTTGTCGACCATATTCATAGCGAAGTCTTTGAACCAATTGTAATCATTCATTTCGTTAAAACCAATTCCTGAATTTCCTCTACTATTTCCTTTAGTAAAGCAGATTAAAAAATTAGTCCCACCAAGTTCTTTTGAAATTGGCGAATATTCAGATTGAACCGTCATAACAACATCTCCTTCAGCATCAGTTATATAGAAAATATGTTTAAAGTAAATGCTAGAAGAATGTCCCTCTTGAAAACGTTCAAAAGCCATAACTCGGTAATCCCCATGTTCAAATTGATCAAAGAAAAAACCATCTTTCATATGATCAGGTAGTTTATTGCTTTTGTAATCAGCGTAGAGCTTTTCTCTAAAAGGAATAGCTAATTCAAAGGTTTTCTGTTTATAAAAACATTGAATTAATTTGGACATTGCATGATGGTCTGAAGGATTTAACTCTAGCACCTTTTCAAAGGCTTCAATTGCATTTTTATTGCTTCCATGAAGAGATTCAATTAACCCTACATTAAACCACAAACGTAAAAGTGTATTTGTATTTTCAATTTGATTTTTTGCAGTATTATACAAAGCAATGGCTTGTTCAAAATTTCCTTCCTCTACATAGATTTGACCGAGCATCATCCATGAAGAATCTGGAACATCTTCAAATTGAATAGACTGTAAAAAAGCTACTTTCGCCATTTCAGTTTCACCTCTATCAGAATAAATATCACCCAAACCAGAAAGGAATAAACCTGAATTGGGATTTTTTGACAATGCTTTTTGAACATCATTCAATGCACCATTGGAGTCTTCCAAATACATCTTAACGATACCCCTATAAAAGTAAGCTTCTGGAAATTGGTCATCTATGTTTATTGAACGATTTAAAAATTCCAAAGCTTTCTTATCTTCATCAATAAGAAAAAATGACCTTCCTATAAAGTATAAAGATTTAGCAGTATAGTCATCAGAACGGTCAGCATGAAGAGTAATTTCCTCAAGTTGACGGTTTTCAAACATTTTCTATAAATTAATTTCAATTTGGTCACGTTGAGCTGAAAGAATTCCGTAAAATCCTAAACAAATAAAAATGATAATTCTTTTCATGATTATTAAATTCAAAAGATAATAATTCAATCAACGCAAGAAAAGGGAGTATTATTACTTCTTCCCATTTTTAAACCTAACATGTTCCACCACAGGGATTTTGAAATCTTTTTTAGGTTTTTCCGTTTCAGATTTTGGAGATGGTTTTTTATTGTAAGGTTTTGAACCAGATGAACTGCTAGTTCTTGAGTTAGAGGATGGTGTTTTTGGTTTAACACTTTGTGTTTTCAAGACCTCTCTTGGGTTTTTGGGTTGTTCTTTGGTGCCACGTAAATGAATGACCAATCCATTTAGAAAATTACGTAATACTTGATCTCCACATTCCATATAGTTGGGGTGGTCCTCATTTCTGAAAAAGGCACTCAATTCACCTTTTGTCATTCTAAAATCTACTAATTGGAGAATTTCTACAATTTGATCGTCTCTTAATTGAAGTGCTACGCGAAGTTTTTTGAAAATATCGTTGTTGGTCATCGTTTTATTTTTTTCAAAGGTAGCAAAAGTTTTTAGGAGTAAACGAATTGACTAAAACACCAAGATATCTCTAATGAAAAATCAAAACGACGATACAATAGCTCATCTAAACATGTACTTCAACATCATTTTTATTTTCAGCTATTTGCTGTTTGCTTTCGTAATGAAACAATTTGGAACAGTCCATGATGTTTGGTACATTATCAAAGGTACAAAGTTGAGCAACTACCGCTTCAAGTCCCTTAAATAAAACATCATTATTCATTTGTCTTTTAGGAGTTTGATGTAATCGCAGAGGTAATGAATATCCACATCCTCTTAAAAAAGCCATTTCAATTTGCAACAATTCTATTGGAGAATAACCGTTAAATCGCTTGCCTAAATTCTGATTAACAATCCCCACATAGTTCAATTCGGTTGAGCCATGTGCATTTGATAGGTGTTTCCATGAATCTTTGTTGTCTAAAATATTTCCAACAGCACATTGAGTGCAGGATTCAGGATGTAAAGTGCCTTTTTGAAAGGCATGGTACAGTTTTGTTATGGCTTGGTCAAATCGTTGGGTCGTTTTCATAGCTTCTCGATTTTAGTGACAAAACATAAAAGTATGAAAAACAATAGTATTGAAGCTTGAACAACTACTAAAATATTTTCAAAAGGCAATATTTGGGGAACTATATTTTAATTTCTAAAGTTGCCCTAAAAAAGTGTTTTATTTCGCAAAAAGCCACTTCACTGCCTCTTCAAATTGAGAACCCCAAAAATTTTCGTTGTGTTTTCCGCCGGGAATTATTTTAACAACCATTTGTTCATCTTGTACTTTGGGTTGAAGAAGTTGTTCCATTTTTTGTACATCGCCCACCAAATGGTCACTTTCTGCATCACCACATAACATGTAAATATTTGCAGGATAGTAGGGAGTTCGTTCCATAAGTTGATAGATTTCGTCTGAAATCCAAAAGGAAGGTGAAAATACTCCCACCTTTCCAAAAACTTCAGGATGTTGGATAGGGGCATAAAATGAAACCAATCCTCCCAATGAGCTACCCATCATTCCTGTGTTTTCTTTTTCAGGTTTTGTTCTAAAGTGCTTATCAATATGAGGTTTGAGAGTTTCGTTCACAAAATCAAGATAAGCATCTGCGTTTCCACCACCATATTTTTCGTGCGGATAGGGGGTGAGTTCCTCCAATCGTTTTTCATTTCCATGGGCGATTCCCACTACAATTAAGGGCAATTCTAATCCATCAAGTATTTTATCAACTTCCCATGCTCCGGCAAACGACAGTGCTTTGTCAAACAGGTTTTGAGCATCATGCATATACAAAACTGGATAGGATGTTCCAGAAGTTTCATACCCTTTTGGCAAGTATAAAAATATAGTTTTAGAACTTTTTAATTGGGGAGATTCTAACTCAAAAGTGCTGAAACGTTGTTGTGCTTTTAGCTGGTTGATACCTAGTATAAGCAGACCAATTCCAATAAGTAACCAAAAAATAACTTTCATATTTGGAGAAAAAAAATCAAAAAACTAAATTAGCAAAAATTTAATCAATGATTACCTATAAGGAGAAATTAAGTTTGCTAGGAGATTTGATTCAACTTTCTCGAGTGGATGGGGAATTACATGACAGGGAATTACATTTTATCCGTTTGGTGGCTGAGGAACTGAAGGTGCGTGAAGACGACTTTCTTGAATTATTTAATTTACCCAATCAAATTGTAGTTTTTCGCTCTGAATTTCAACGTATTGAACACTTTTATCGTATGGCACTTTTGATGCACTGTGATGAAGTGAACCATGAAAAAGAGGAAGAGTTTTTAATGCAAGTGGGAGTCATAATGGGATTAAGCCCCTATGCGATGAAGCGGGTTTTTAAAATGATGCAAGCTTCAACCTCTAAAACATTGGATGCCCATGTGCTGTTGGATGTTTTTAGGGAACAACATAATTAAATACTATACCGAGAGATAGAGAACATATTCCAACTATTCCAATTTTCTAATTTATAATTTCTACCCTCAAATTTTTCACCCTTCCTTTCAACTATGAAATACAACTCTTTTGTTCCTTTAATTATAGGATTAATTACCATGGTTTCATGTCAACGTGAGTTACAACTTTCGCATGGTGATTATACTGTTTTGGGTGAAATGACAGATCACACTCCGGTGTATCTTTTTTTTGAAGATAAAAACGGTGATACTCTTATTGAACTCAATCGTAAAAACACTGTAAGCACGACCAATTGGATTTACCATGTGGACAAGCGTTTGCCATTGCATTTGGTTATTCCTAAGATTATCAATCTTCAACAAATGCGGGAGGACAATCAGATGCATAAGAATGAAGAGGCGGGGAATTTCTATTCATACAGTGATAGTACAAATCAATCACTTGCTTTTTTTCCATTTAAAGAATTAAAATATACTTTTAATACTTATCATTCAGTAAAGTATGCTACAGAATTTCCTGAATATCATCAACATTATCGTCTCTATGCTTTGACGTTTTTACCCGGTGGGGAAGTGGTAGTTAATGGAACTAAAGTACCCTTCACAGAGCTAGAATCCTTTCTCTCTGATTTTCTTGCCTTTGAAGCCGATGGACAAAGGGTAATGCTGTATTTAAACTTTCATCAAGGTTTGACGTTTGATGTTTATTTGAAAGGAGTTTTACTCGCCATCAAGTTACAACAACCCGGTTTGGAAGTGTCCAAAACCCATTTTGTATTTGATCCAAAAATATTGGAATGTGACTGCTATTGATTAACGGTGGTGATAGGGTTCATTTCTTAAAATAGTAAATGCCCGATAAAGTTGCTCCACAAAAAACAATCGAATCATTTGATGCGAAAAGGTCATGGCGGATAAAGAAATTTTGCCATCTGCTTTTAGATATATTTCATCTGAAAACCCATACGGACCACCAATAACAAAAACTAATGTTTTGAGTCCGCTGTTCATTTTCTTTTGCAAAAACTCTGAAAAAGCCTCACTACTGAAGGTTTTTCCGTTTTCATCTAGTAGTATTATATGGTCTCCAGTATTGAGTTTTTGGAGAATGAGTTGTCCCTCTTTTGATTTTTGTTGTTCCTCAGAAAGGTTCTTGGCATCTTTTAGATCGGGGATGATCTCTAAATCGAATTTGATATAGTGACTCAAACGATTTTCATATAAAGTAATAAGCTCCTGTAGCGGCTTGGCATCTGTTTTGCCAATGGCGATAAGTTTGATTTGCATGGGGCAAAGATACATTTTTTGAGTGTTTTGCTAAATAGATTGAATGAATCAACTTTTTAAAAGGATGGTGACAAATACTTGCAAGAATGACTCTAACTGTTTCAGTTGTTTTTAAACTTCAACTCTCTTCAAACATCACTTTTAGGTTGTTGCTGAAAGTATTGAATTTGCTTTTCAATTCCCTACCTTTGCACCGCAGACCGCCTTATCGCTCTCGTTATGCGGGGGAGGAAAGTCCGGACACCACAGAGCAGCATAGTGGGTAATGCCCACCGCCCGAGTCCATCGGGAAGGACCAGTGCAACAGAAAGGATGTACAGTTCGGCTGTAGTGAAATCAGGTAAACTCTATGCGGTGCAATACCATGTATATCAGCAACCCGTTTTCGGGAAGAGACGGCTCGTCTTTGCTGAGGGGTAGGTAGCTAGAGATCGTCAGTAATGCCGGTCCCAGATAAATGATAAGGGTCCCGATGTCCATCGGGATACAGAATCCGGCTTATAGGTCTGCTTTTTTTATTTTCCCATGTCCTTTTTCAGGTTCTTTAGGGCTTTTTGAAGGGCCTTGTAATGTAGTCTTCCTTCACTCGCCATAAAGATGATACGATCCTCATCGTCTGGGTCAAATTTATTCAATTTGGTAAACACTTTTTGTTTGTAGATTTCCTTTCCTGTGGCTATTTCAAAGATTCTAATGTATGCAACGGCTTGTTGTTTCATATAGTCCTTAGGTTGATGAAAAGTTTCAAAAGGGTCGTTTTTTTCGCTACCCAAAGAACATACCACCCAAAACTCAGCGGAAGTAGCTTGCAACGACTTTAGAAATAACTCTTTGTGGTTCAAGTCAATAGGTTGTGTTAAATGCATAGTTCTAAGCATTTCCTGAGTTACCAATTTATCTTTTAAAAGTCCTTTTAATTCTTTTACAGCTAATAGGTCATAAGCATCCGTAAAATCAGCATAGTGTATGACTGGTGTAATGAGCCATAAAGAATCGCTTGTGGGTTTGGGTGCAAAACTAACGCTTTCATAAGCTGTTGTAAACGAATTCACTCGGCATCCAGAGATGGCGATAGCTACAACAATTAATAAAAATATCTTATTCTTCATCAGGATATTCAAAAAAACTAAACACAGAATTACCATAGTTTTTTTCAAAGGAGAAATAAGGAAGTTGGTTCATGGGGGTTTGTTTACTGTGTTCCACTATCAACATTCCCTCCAAATCGAGAAGTTCATTTTTAAAAACCAAATCGACTATATGCTTAAATTGTTCTGGTTTCAAGTCATAAGGAGGATCAGCAAAGATTAAATCATAGGTAACTTTATGCTTCTCTAGAAATGAAAAAACGTCTGCTTTTATGGTTTGAATGTTCATTTCTAAAAGTGTCGCAGTTTTATGCACGAAGGTGACGCAAGCAGGATGCTTGTCAACAGCTACAATTTCGGACACTCCCCGTGAGCTAAATTCAAAACTGATGTTGCCTGTGCCACAAAACAAATCCAATACTTTTAAATCGCTAAAGTTGAAATGGTTGTTTAAAATGTTAAACAATGACTCTTTGGATAAATCGGTGGTGGGACGAACGGGTAAATTCTTTGGAGCTTGAATTCTTCTGCCTTTATGTTTCCCTGAAATGATTCTCATGAACGTAAGATAACAAAATGTTTGCGATACTCTGAGGCGTTTATTTCATTGAGATTTTTGGGAACTTCAAGAAAAGTTACGTTTCTAACGTAGTCATAGAGTTTTTTGTAAAGGGCATCTTCTTCTCTAATTAGTCCGAGTAAAATTAAAGAGAAATCCTCTGGATTTAAATGTAATTGTTCCGCAGTAAAAAGAATAAAGTATATGAAATCATCTGCATTTTGATATTCAAAACTATTGTAAAGTTGTAATTTTTGATTTTGAATGACAATGATTTCAAAATGTGTTGCCGCAACATGAACATACATCACAGAAGAAATGCTTTTGGATGATTTTTTGAGTAAACCCTCCACTAAAATTGAACCGAAGTGTTTGTATTCAAAAGAGCCAAATTGGTCAATGAGGTAGTTATTGATGTTCACATAAGGAACATACACATTAATCATTTCGTGAGTCTTGAGTTGATCAAAGGTGAAAAAATCAGTTTCAAAAACCTTTGTATTGTATTGTAAATAACTGCCTTTATAATTTTCATCAAATAAGGCTTCTGGCACAAATGAATTCAGGCTGTTTTCGTGCAATACAACAATATCATCATATTGGGCAGTGAGTGCATCAAACTCCATAAAGCTTTTCCAAAGGCTATTTTCAATTGAAAAGTTTTTGGGGTAATCTGAAAATGAAACTTGTTTGATTTCGAGTATGTCTTTATTAACAGTATCAGAGGCACAAAAAGAAAGCCCATCCAGAGAAACCTGAATGGACAGTCTTTTGAATTTTTTTTCGGTAATAGATTTATTCGTTATTTCCATATTTTTTAGGCCAGTTTCCTGACAAATTAACTTCTTCTAACGAACCTAATTGAATAAATTCACCATTTATACCATCTACAGAAATTACATTTTTTTCTTTCGCAACAAGTTCTTGATTTAAATCTTTAAGCAAATCAGCTTTATTAATTCTAGCTCTGAAAACAGGTACATTGATTTCATTTTTCTTAAGTAAATCGATTTTCATTTCAATTGTAGCTTCTTGTCCATCAACACGAACTAAATTCAGTCTTTTATATCTATCTGATTCTTTGTACAAAGAATCTCTTACTGAAATTTCTCCAATTTTTTTGGTGAGCACAACATCCTTGAAATAACCACCCACACCATCAGCACCAACACTCAAACCAAATTGTCTGTTTCTTTCAACGTCAACCATTGAAGTGTCTTTTCTTTCCATGATAATAAACTTTTCATTTTCAACGAAATGAATTAAAGAGTCTAAATTATCAGTATAGGTTCCTTTAACAGATTTGTAAGCAGTTTGTAGCACTTTTAAATCTGACATTTTGTTGACCGCAACTTGAAATCGTTGTTCTTTGATTTTGTCGAATCTAATAGGTTCCTGAATGGAATCATAAATCAAGTATCCCAAGAATAAAGAAATCAACCATAATGCAGCAGCAATGATATTTTTCAAGGTTCTGTTTTCAGATTTGTTAGAGAATTTTACCATTCCAATGATTAGCAAAATCAGCACAACAAAAGTGGCAATAAAGAATAATTGAGTCATGTTAGTTTTATTTGAGTCAAGGCAAATTTACATTTTTTTTTTACTTTCAAAAGGATTTAGGTCAATTTTCATAAGTATCTTTGAAAATTAGTCAGACCCTTTAATAGTGTGTATGAGTTCCGATTTATTTTCCAGATATTTAACTCAAAATTTTCCATTTCAGCCAACGATTCATCAACAAAAATTCTTTCAAAGAATCAGTGAATATGTTATTGACAATAGAAACAATTCTTTATTTCTGCTCACTGGCTATGCAGGGACAGGAAAAACAACTGTCATTTCCACCCTTGTGAATGGTTTACCCGAAATCAATATGAAAGCGGTTTTAATGGCACCTACCGGACGTGCCGCCAAGGTGATGTCTAGCTATTCGGGTCGAATGGCTTACACCATTCACAGAAAAATTTATCATCCCAGAAAAAAACCAGATGGAGGTGTGGTGTTCACTCTTCAACAAAATAAACATAAAAACACCTTATTTATTGTGGATGAGAGTTCCATGATTGCAGATAGTTCAACAGATACTGGCGGGTATCAAAGTGGTTCTCTATTAAACGATTTAATGCGTTATGTGGCTTCGGGAACAGGGTGTAAGTTATTGCTCGTTGGCGATACAGCTCAGTTACCTCCTGTAGGATTGCCTCATAGTCCTGCTCTGGATCCTGATTATTTACAACTTCATTTTCAAACTGAAATAATGAATGTTTGTCTTGAAGAAGTCATGAGGCAAGAAGCAAATTCTGGTATCTTGCACAATGCAACCATTATCAGGACTCAAATTGAAGAGGAGTTTTTTCCTGCTGTGAAATTTAACCTTCATGGCTTTAAAGATATCGTAAGGTTAAAGGATGGTTTTGATATTCAGGAAGCTATTCAACAGGCGTATAGTCAGTTTGGTACAGAGGAAACCTCAATTGTTGTGCGAACCAATAAAAAAGCTAATAAGTACAATGAGCAAATTAGGGCAAGAATACTTTTTAAAGAAAATCAAATCAGTACGGGTGATTTACTGATGGTGGTAAAAAATAATTATTTTTGGCTGGAAGAAAAGGAAGAGGCGGGTTTTATAGCCAATGGTGATATTGTTGAAGTTTTAGAAATTTATAAATATCATCAATTATATGGGTTTTCATTTGTAAGGATAAAAGTGAGAATGATTGATTATCCAGAACAAAAACCTTTTGAAACGGTGATTATGCTCGATACCTTGAATATGGATACTCCGGCTTTGTCTTATGAAGCCTCACAAAAGTTGTTTCAAGAAGTTCTTTTAGATTATGCTGAAGAGGGTCCGCGTTACAAACAAATTGCCAAAGTAAAAGAAAATGAATTTTTCAATGCCTTGCAGGTGAAGTTTGCCTACGCTGTGACGTGTCATAAAGCCCAAGGCGGACAATGGAGTGTTGTTTTTGTAGATCAGCCGTATTTGCCCAATGGTATTGATTTAGAATATTTAAGATGGTTGTATACAGCCATTACAAGAGCCAAAGAAAAAGTATATTTACTCGGTTTTGAGGATGATTATTTTGAAAATTAGATAAATTATGAAAGTAATTGCAGTAATTCCTGCCCGATATGCCTCCACACGTTTTCCTGCAAAGTTACTTCAGGATTTAGGCGGTAAATCAGTCATTAGACGCACCTACGAAGCTGCCTTGAACACCCATTTATTCGAACATGTTTGGGTGGTCACAGATTCTGAGTTGATTTTTAACGAAATAAAGTCTCATGGTGGTAAAGTGGTTATGAGCAGCAAGGAACATGAATCGGGTAGTGATCGCATTGCGGAGGCTGTTGTAAATATGGAGGTAGATATTGTGGTGAATGTTCAAGGAGATGAACCTTTTATAGATCGTGTTTCTCTCTTCAACCTCATTGAAGTTTTTAAACAGGATCAAAAAGAAGAAATTGATCTAGCTTCTTTAATGCGACCTATCACCAACACCGAAGAAATTCAAAATCCTAATAATGTAAAGGTGGTAACCGATAAAAACGGATTGGCATTGTATTTTTCAAGAGCCGTCATTCCTTTTCCAAGAGAGGGGCAGTGGACTTCTTCATATTTTCAGCATATTGGTATTTATGCCTTTAGAAAACGAGCTTTGTTGGAATTCTCCAAGTGGCCTGTTTCGCAATTAGAATCCATTGAAAAACTAGAACAATTGAGGTATTTAGAACATGGAAAAAAAATAAAAATGGTCATTACCAATCACGTTGGAATTGGTATTGATACTCCAGAAGATTTGGAACGAGCCAAGAAAATGTTGTAGGAATTTAAGAAGATGTATTTTTAATGATGATTACCTCGTTATGATGTTCTAATCTTGGTAGTAGTTTCACTTCAACGTTTTTTCTTTTCCATGAATCCACATAAAACACATTTCTTGTTTCATCAGTTTTTGAAAGGAGCATGGTGTTAAATAAAATATAGCCATTGGGTTGCATGATTTCAGTTAATCTGTGTTGAAAAAAATTCTCAAATAAAAAACCGGGCATATAAGTATCTTGAAAAATATCAATGATTATCAAATCATATTTTAATTTTGTTTTAAGAACAAATTCAAAAGCTTCGTCATGATAAAGGTCTAGGGTAGTATATTTTTCCAAACCAAAATATTTCCTACCTAAATCAAGCACTTGTTGGTCCATTTCAACTCCAGAAATCTGACCCTTGTATTTGAACTCATTGACCAAAGTATCAATAACACTGCCACCGGCAACACCCAACACCAATATATGATTCATCTTTAAAATTTCATCAACACCAATGAATCTCAGTCCTTTTCTGAGAATTTTTTGAAGACTGCCATAAGAATAGTTAGTTTGTTTACTATCGAGCACTAATTTACCATTAACAAAGGTAATTTCCAGTGTTTTACTGATTTCGGAGGTTTCTTTATGAATGGTTATCGGATATAAATAACTGAGCAACTTTTTAACCACTGTATTTTTTTTTCAAAAATACAGTTTAATCATTAAATTAGTAAAATTAAAGGTGAGTATTTCAACACTTCAAGAACAGTGTTTGACATCTTGATTATTAATTTTTTAAGTGAATTGTTGATTAATGAAATAATGAAAAAGAAGGTATATAATTTTATTTTTTGTAGACTTATGGGTTGGAAAATAACCGGCACATTTCCAGAAGAGTTAAAAAAGATGGTGATGATTGTAGTTCCACATACAAGCTGGCATGATTTCTATATCGGACTTTTTGTGAGAGGGATTGTTGGATTACCCATGCATTTCGTTGCCAAGAAAGAACTTTTTACATTTCCGTTTGGATATTATTTTCGGTGGATGGGAGGAGCCTCATTAGACAGAAGTGGAGGACGAAATAAAGTTGATGCCATCGCATCTATTTTCAAAGAAAGAGAAGCGTTTAGAATGGCGATTGCTCCAGAAGGTACCAGAAAAAAAGTGACGCGTTGGCGTTCTGGATATTATTATATTGCTTTGAAAGCAGAAGTTCCCATTTTGCCAATTTCTTTTGATTGGTCAATAAAAACAGTGCATTTCCATTCTGTTTTTCATCCAACTGGAAATTATGAGGCTGACCTCAAACTCTTAGAGCATAATTTTAAAGGAGTCATTGGGAAATCTCCTGAAAAAAGTTATATCGTTGAATAATTCATCATGTATACACTAGAAATTCCTCATTCAAAATACAAAGAAGTCTCCGTAAAAGGAAGATATGTAACTCATAAACACATTGAACCTTTTCTGGTGCAACTGACCGATGCTTTTAATGTGAAAATGTTAGGTTATTCCGTGAATAGAAATCTAATTCCTCTGGTTTCATGGGGAAATGGTTCCATCAAAATATTAATATGGTCGCAAATGCATGGTAATGAATCAACCACAACCAAAGCATTGTTGGATATATTTAATTTCCTAAAAGATTCAAAGATTTCAAAAAAGTTATTCAAAAACCTAACCCTCTATATAATTCCGATTTTGAATCCTGATGGGGCGATAAACTATACACGGGAAAATGCAAAGGGTGTCGACCTCAATAGAGACTTCCTGAATTTAAGTCAACCGGAAAGCCAACTTTTAATGCAGTTATACCAAGAGTTAAAACCTGATTTTTGTTTTAATTTACATGACCAGCGTACTATTTTTGGAGTGGGAGAGAGTGGAAAGCCCGCAACAGTCTCTTTTTTGTCCCCTGCGGCAGAAAAAAGTAGATCTCTCAATCGGTCAAGAGAAAGGGCTATTTCTGTGATAGTGTCTATGAATAATCTCTTGCAAAAGGAAATTCCGGGTCAGATTGGTAGATTTGATGATACTTATAATAGAAATTGTTCAGGAGATACTTTTCAGACTTTAAATACACCCACCATTCTTTTTGAAGCAGGTCATTTCCCTAACGATTATGAAAGAGAAATCACTCGAAAATATATTTTCTATGCCCTTTTGGAAGGTTTTAGAGTTGTTAACGAAAACGATATAGTTAATAACAAAATTGAAGATTACTTGAAGATTCCTCAAAATAATTCGTGTTTTTTCGATTTTGTTTACAGAAACGTCAAAATTAATTATGAAAATTCAAATATAATTTCAAACTTTGCAGTTCATTTTTATGAAGTATTAAACGAACAATTAATTGTTTTTGAAGCTCGAATTGCAGCCGTGGGTATTTTAGACAATATATTAGGACATAAAGAGTTTCATTTACTTGGTGAACAGTATCAAGATGACAATAAAAACATTCCTTTAATTGGTCAAATTGCCGATTTTAAAATTGGCTCCAAGATGTATTTTAAAAATGGAGAATTACTTACATCTGATGATTAAAATTAAATTTTAAAAACAAAAACAAAAATACCTTATGAGCACTAAGTTTCGACTAGATGAATTAGACCATCAAATTCTAGATATGTTGATTGAAAACACTAGAATCCCGTTTACGGACATTGCTAAGAAACTTTTAATTTCTGCCGGAACAGTTCACGTGAGGGTAAAGAAAATGGAAGATGCTGGAATCATCACAGGTTCAACCCTAACCTTAGATTATGAAAAATTGGGTTATTCTTTTATTGCCTATGTGGGTATCTTTTTGAATAATACCTCTCAAACTAAGTTTGTTATTCAGCGAATCAACCAAATACCTTATGTTACTGTGGCTCATGTTACTACAGGGAAGTTTAACATCTTCTGTAAAATTCGTGCCATGGACACCAAGCATGCAAAAGACATCATTTTTATGATAGACGATATTGACGGGGTCTATAGAACAGAAACGATGATATCTCTTGAAGAAAGCATCAACGACAAAAAGCGGCTGATGCACACCATATTTCAAGATATGGAACTTTAAATATAAATCTACATCATCGACCCTTGTGATTTCATAAGGGTTTTTTTATACTAAATAAATATGTATTCTCTACCTAGGATTGAACGCTTCAACAATCATGTGAAAAACAGATATGAAGTGTATCACAATATGTTTTTGAATTTGCCTTTTGACAATATTGGAAACACCGGAACTTTGTTACCATTGTTTACTAAAATGTGTGAAGAAGGTTTTGACAATAACAAAACCCCAATTGAAATTGTAAACGGTTTTTTTGATAAACATTATCCCAATATCGAAGAAACTGAACAAATTGGTTTTCTGTTTCGATACATTCAATACATTGAACGCCAGGTCGTTCTTTTTGATGCTATTGAAGATGCTGCTTTCCCCATTGTTAATAATATGGAGGGAACCAGTTCAGTGAGAGCAATGAAAGACAAAGCCAATAGTCTTGAATTGAGAAGGAAACTAAGAGATTTTCTCCAAGAGTTTCAGGTTCGAATTGTCTTAACAGCTCATCCCACACAATTTTATCCAGGTCCTGTTTTGGGGATTATTACAGATTTAACAGAAGCAATCAGAAAGGATGATTTGGTTGAAATGAAAAAACTTTTGTCTCAATTGGCAAAAACCCCTTTTTTCAAAAAGGAAAAACCAACCCCGTTTGATGAAGCCGTGAGCTTGATTTGGTATTTGGAAAGTGTTTTCTACTCAGTAATTGAACAATTAACCGTTTATCTTCAAAAACATCTTATAAAAGAAACAGACCTAATTCATCCTGTGGTTCAATTAGGATTTTGGCCAGGTGGAGATAGAGATGGAAATCCATTTGTAACCCCAGAGATTACTAAAAACGTTGCTTTTCGATTACGTACTTCAATTCTAAAATGTTACTATTTTGAAATTAGAAAGTTGAAAAGAAAATTGACTTTCAAAGGTGTGGAGGATATTATATTAGAACTAGAACAAAAACTATATCAATCTGTTTTTTATTCCAAAGGTGAAATTTTTATAACGGAAGCAGAGTTTAAAACCTCTCTTTTAAAGTTAAAACAACTCATTATTGATGAACACCAAAGTTTATATGTAGAGGATTTAAATAAACTCATCTTTCAACTTCACAACTTCGGATTCTTCTTTGCCTCTCTCGACATCAGACAAAACAGCAGTGTTCATCTTCAGGTTTTTAAAGCGTTGGTAAACGAATCTAATGTGTTGCCGGAAGGTTATTTTGATCTTTCAGAAGGAGACAAAATAAATACTCTTGCTAACATTTCAAGTCCTGTGAACCTAGAGAATATCAAAGATGAAGTAGCAGTTTCTACTTTGAAAAGTATCGAAGTAATGCGAGAAATTCAACAGCAAAATGGTGAAAAAGGATGCAATCGATACATCATCAGTAACAATGAATCTGCATTGCATGTTTTGGAAACACTTGCCATGTTTCATCTTATTGGTTGGGAACATCCCACGGTAGATATTGTGCCCTTATTTGAATTTATCGATGATCTTGATCAAGCCGCTCAGGTGATGAAGGTGTTGTATGAGAATCCGGTGTATAAAAAACATCTAGAAAGAAGAAACAAAAAACAAACCATCATGATGGGTTTCTCTGATGGAACGAAAGATGGAGGATACCTTATGGCCAATTGGGCCATTTATAAAGCAAAAGAATCTATTTCAAAAGTGGCAGCTGAATACGGAATTGAAGTTGTGTTTTTTGATGGTAGGGGCGGGCCGCCAGCAAGAGGGGGTGGAAAAACCCACAAGTTTTATGCTTCGCTTGGTTCTGAAGTGATGAATAAACAAATTCAGTTAACCATACAAGGACAAACCATAAGTTCCAATTTTGGAACCTTTGATTCCTGTCGCTTTAACATTGAAAACCTTATCAGTGCTGGAGCTATAAACCAATTATATCACAAAGGAAGATATGATTTAACAGACCAACAAAGAGATGTTTTTGAAAAGCTATCATTGTTGAGCAGAGAGAAATATGATGCCTTTAAAAACCACCCAAAATTCATTCCTTATTTGGAAAAAATGAGTCCGCTGCCATATTATGCCAAAACCAATATTGGAAGTAGACCCGCCAAAAGAAATGCCGACGATGCACTTAAGTTTGAACAGCTTAGAGCGATTCCATTTGTTGGTTCCTGGAGCCAATTGAAACAAAATGTTCCAGGATTCTATGGGTTAGGAACGGCCTTAAAGTTCTTTGAAGATAATGGTCAATGGGATAAAGTTGAATCTCTCTATAATGAGTCACTATTTTTTAGAACGCTAGTTGAAAACAGCATGATGGCTATTTGCAAATCTTTCTTTCCACTAACATCTTACATGAAGGACAATCCTGAATTTGGTGATTTTTGGAACATGATTCATGATGAGTTTCAAGAAACACAGAGGTTGTTATTGAAAATTTCAAATTCAAAAGTACTGATGGAAAATTATCCTGACGGACGAGCTTCTATTGCTATAAGAGAAAAAATTGTTTTGCCTTTGTTGGCCATTCAACAGTATGCATTACTGAGAGTGAACGCACTTAAAAAATCAGGTGAAAATAATGAACTTATGGATATTTATGAAAAAATGGTCGTTCGCTCACTGTTTGGAAATATCAATGCAAGTAGAAATTCTGCCTAAGCAATGATTTGAAATATAGTCAATAAAAAAGCTGCCTTGGGGCAGCTTTTTTATTATAAGTCATCATCGTCATCTTCTTCTTCTATAGGTTCTTCTTCCTCATCATCGTCGTCATCTTCTTCTTCTTCTGTACCACCAACATCCTTTAAAAGGTCAATTTCTTCTTCCTCTTCATCATCTGTGGCATCTTCATCATCCACATCTACTTCCTCAATTTCGTCATCGAGACCGATGCTTTTTACAGGAGCAATGGTTTCGACTTCTCCAATATCGTCGTCTTCATCAAAGTTCTCAATTCGAGTAGCTAGTTTTTTACTTACTTTAACTAAGTAAATAGTATCATGAGTTTTCACTTCAACAGCTTCGATTAATTCATTTTGAGCATTTCTGAATTTAATGATATCGGAGTCCTCATAGCCGTCAGGAAATTTTTCTACCAGTAGGTTAAGAATTTCATTCGTAAGTTTTGCATAATCAACAATAATTCTTCTCATAAAAAAAGTTGTTAATAGCCAAGTAAATAGGCAAAGATTAATGGGGCAACAATTGTAGCATCTGATTCAATGATAAACTTTGGGGTGGTGATATCTAGCTTTCCCCAAGTTATTTTTTCGTTGGGAACTGCACCAGAATAAGAACCATAACTTGTGGTGGAGTCTGAAATCTGACAGAAATAACTCCAAAAAGGAACATCGTGCATTTCCATATCTTGATACAACATTGGAACCACACAAATAGGGAAGTCTCCTGCAATACCTCCACCAATTTGGAAGAAACCAACACCTTTTTCACTGTTTTTGGTGTACCAATCTGCTAAGAATGTCATGTATTCAATACCAGATTTCATGGTACTTGCTTTTAATTCTCCTTTGATAACATAAGAAGCAAAAATATTTCCCATGGTACTGTCTTCCCAACCAGGAACAACAATAGGCAGATTTTTTTCGGCAGCGGCATACATCCAACTGTCTTTTATATCAATTTCATAGTATTCTTCTAAAACTCCCGAAAGCAACATTTTATACATGAATTCATGTGGAAAATAACGTTCTCCATTATCTTCTGCATCTTTCCAAATTTTGTGGATATGTTTTTGTAATCTTCGGAAGGCTTCGTGCTCTGGAATACAAGTATCTGTCACACGGTTCAAGCCTCTTTCCAATAAATCCCATTCTTCTTGAGGAGTTAAATCTCTGTAATTAGGAACTCTTTCATAGTGAGAATGAGCCACTAAATTCATAATATCTTCTTCAAGGTTGGCACCTGTACAGGAGATGATTTGAACTTTATCTTGACGAATCATCTCAGCAAAGATTTTACCAAGTTCGGCAGTACTCATTGCACCCGCCAAGGTCACCATCATTTTTGCTCCGTTATTAAGTTGTTCTTCATAACCTTTGGCAGCATCAACAAGTGCAGCAGCATTAAAATGAAGGTAATGTTTTTGGATAAATTGGCTAATGGGTCCTTTGCTCATGAATCTTTTCTTAGTGTTTAAAT
>JBKBOP010000007.1:29973-35580 GCA_046293575.1 Flavobacterium sp.
TAAACAAATAACCCTTTCAAAATGAAAGGGTAAGTGTTTTATTTATTGATGAATAATAAAGGTTACTTGAGTACTTCAGTTTTGTTATATCCCAAAATCTTCATCACATCTTCCGCACTTTGTTGCTCAGAGAACACTTCTGTAGCTAGAATTCCATTTTCATCTCTGTCAATCAAAATGTGCTTAGGTTGCGGAATCAAACAATGGTGCAGGCCTCCAAATCCTCCAATGGTTTCTTGGTAGGCTCCCGTGTTGAAAAAACCTATGAACAAAGGTTTATCTTTGTTGTATTTGGGCAAATAAACGGCATTCATGTGTTGTTCTGAGTTGTAGTAATCATCACTATCACAGGTCAGACCTCCCAACAATACCCTTTCGTAAGTATCATTCCATCGGTTGATGGCCAACATCACAAAACGTTTGTTGATGGCCCAAGTATCTGGTAAAGTAGTGATAAATGAAGAATCTATCATGTTCCACTTTTCACGATCATTTTGCTGTTTTTGATACAATACCTCATAAATCGCTCCGCCACTTTCACCAACGGTAAAAGAACCAAACTCTGTAAAAATGTGTGGCACAGGCACTTCCGCTTCATCACAAGCAATTTTAATTTGATTGAGAATTTCTTCAATCATGTATTGGTAGTCATATTCAAATGCCAAAGAGTTTTTGATAGGAAAACCTCCTCCAATATTTAAACTATCCAAGGTTGGACATTCGCGTTTCAAAGCGACATACACCTTCATACATTTCAATAGTTCATTCCAATAATAGGCCGTATCTCGGATACCAGTATTAATAAAGAAATGCAGCATTTTCAATTCAACTTGTTTGTTTTCTTGAATTTGCTTTCTGTAGAAAGGGACAATATTCTTATATCCAATCCCTAAGCGAGAGGTGTAAAATTCAAATTTAGGTTCTTCCTCCGCAGCAATACGAATTCCAATTTTGAACTTACCAGTAATTTTTTCTTGAAGTAAATCAAGCTCTTCATAATTGTCAATAACTGGAATGGTTTTATTGTGACCGTTGTTTAAAAGCCTAGCGATATTGTCAATATATTGCTCTCTCTTAAATCCATTGCAAACAATATAAGTATTCTTGTTGATTTTACCTTCCTCCAATAAATTCTCAACAATGTTGATGTCATAGGCAGAGGAGGTTTCAATATGGATGCTGTTCTTAAAAGCTTCATCCATCACAAACTTGAAGTGCGAACTTTTAGTACAATAGCAATAGTAATACTTTGCATCATACTTGTGTTTTTCCATCCCTTTTCTGAACCATCCTTTAGCACGGTTGATGTTTGAAGAGATTTGTGGTAAATACGTAAATTTAAGAGGCGTCCCATATTGTTCTACTAACTTCATCAAATCAATATTGTGAAATAGTAAATTGTCTTTGTTGAGGGTGAACTCTTCTTGAGGGAAATAAAAAGTTTGGTTAATTAAGTCGAAATATTTAGTATTCATTTTGATTATTTGGGTGAAAAATTAGCATTGATTTTAATTAAAAACGAAATGCACTTCAGACCCTAATATTCTCATACTTCAACTCTAGTTCTTCTGACTCTTCCTGGGTAGGTATCAAAATAAAAAACAATCCTAAGTTTTTCGGACGGTTAATATGCTGAAGAAATTTACCTGTAACAAAAGTGTCTCCTTTTTGAGAGGTGAACGACAACGATTTGATAGACTTACGATTCATTGACACAAAAGTAAAAAATTAAACGCTTTCATAAACCGTAGTAGATTAAAAAAAGATTAAATGTTATAATCTGTTAAAGCATTGATTATCATGTCATCATCAACTTCTTGATCCACGACTACTTTTCCAATTCCTTGCAAGAGCACAAATTTCACTTTTCCATGAGAGTTTTTTTTGTCAAACTTCATCCAATAGTGTAAGTTTTCTATTTGTTCAATACCAATGTGGAGTTTGTCAAATAGTGTAGTAAGGGTGCTTTTAATCGTTACATAGTCATCCTCTTTCAAAAGTCCTTTTTGTAAAGCAATATGGCTTTCTAAAATCATTCCCGCAGCAACAGCTTCACCGTGAAGGATCGCATTATGAGTGTCACTTTCCATAAAATAACTTTCAATGGCATGACCTAAGGTGTGACCGAAATTCAATGCTTTTCTAATTCCTTTTTCAAAAGGATCTTGTTGAACGATTTCATTTTTAATGACCACTGATCGATGCACTAATAGGTCTAAGTCTTCTCCCGTTAGTTCATCAAGTCGTTGAAATTGTTCCCAATAGTTACAATCATAAATCAAACCGTGTTTGAGCATTTCAGCCAAACCTGAACGCATCTCACTTTGGGGTAAAGATTCCAAAAAAGTAGTATCAATCAATACTGCAAATGGTGGTTGAATCACTCCAATTTGATTTTTAATGGCTCCTAAGTCAACACCATTTTTACCTCCTATGGCAGCATCAACCATGGCAAGGAGGGAAGTGGGTACATGTAAAAAATCAATACCCCTTTTGAATGTTGAGGCCACAAATCCGCCTAAATCAGTAACCACGCCACCACCAAGATTAATGAATAAACTGCTTCGGTCGGCTTCAAGTTCTGCCAAAGCTTGCCAAATACTATCACAGGTGTGAATGTTTTTATGCACTTCACCAACCTCCATTTCCAGAATCTCAAAGGGAATGTCAGTAACGAGTTGTGACAAAAACCAAGGCAAACAATATTCATGAGTATTGCTGTCGGTTAATATAAATAGCTTAGAATAATTGTGGTTGTTAAGGTGCTCCTCTAAGAAGGTGTATGCCTCTTCATTAAAATAAATAGTGTAGTTGGGGGCTGAGATGTTACTAAGTTTTTTTTCCAATTAGGGAGTCTTTATGTGTAGAGTGTTTTTATCCGTGCAAAATAACGAAAAAAATAAGCGTTGATGTCAAACACTCTTTATCTTTGCATCGTTTTTAATCAATCCATGGAAAAAATTTTCGAAAATACGGCGGTTGCCTTTTCACTTAAGAGTGATTCTGAACTCGAACGAGCTTACTTTTTATTCAAACTCATAGAAAAAGAACCGTTGGTAAGAATTGGTACAGCAGTGACCAATTTTGCTTTAAAAGCTCATTTGCCTGTAGAAGGTTTGATTAGAGCTTCCGTCTTTGATCATTTTTGTGGTGGAGTGAGTGAAGAAGATTGCCTTCCTGTGGTTGATAAAATGTACACTAATGGCGTTTGTTCAGTATTGGATTTTTCTGTGGAAGGAAAAGAAGAGGAAGCTCAGTTTGATGCTGCCATGGAGAAAACCCTCAAAATTATTGATTTTGCCCAAGAGAAAGACGCTTTGCCATTTGCAGTATTTAAACCCACGGGTTTCGGAAGGTTTGCGTTGTATCAAAAAATAGGGGAGAAAAAAACCTTAACACCCCAAGAACATAAGGAGTGGGATAGAGTCATCAATAGATATGACCAAGTGTGTCAAAAGGCACACGAAAAAGGGGTCTCATTATTGATTGATGGTGAGGAAAGTTGGATGCAAGATGCTGCTGATGATGTGGCTGAATTAATGATGGAACGATACAACCGTGAAAAAGCCATCATTTTTAATACATTGCAAATGTACCGTTGGGACCGTTTAGAGTATCTAAAAGGCCTTCATAACCGTGCCCAAGCAAAGGGTTTTTATTTCGGGATGAAATTAGTGCGTGGTGCCTACATGGAAAAGGAAAATAAACGTGCCGAAGAAAAAGGCTATCGTTCTCCCATCTGTGAAAGTAAACAAGCAACAGACGACAACTTTGATGCTGCCGTTGAGTATATGCTCAATCATATTGACCGAATGTCGATATTTGCCGGAACCCACAATGAATGGAGTTCTTATAAACTCATAGAACTTATGCATGGGAAAGGTCTTCTCAAAAACGACTCACGAATTTGGTTCGGTCAATTATATGGAATGAGTGACCAAATAAGCTTTAATCTAGCTCATCATGGTTACAATGTAGCCAAGTATCTTCCTTTTGGCCCAGTGCGAGATGTGATGCCGTATCTAATTCGAAGAGCTGAAGAAAACACTTCTGTGGCTGGACAAACCGGACGTGAGCTTATGTTGATTAAAAAAGAACGCGAACGCAGAAAAGTGTAAGGTGCCAGAGCTGATTAACAAAGAAAAATAATTACTGTATTCTTTTCATCATGGCCCTTTGAACCTGTTCAATGGGCATTGATTGTACTGTATCATCGGACTTTTCAAGAGTCATGATAACAATTTCAAAAAGGAGTTGATCTCCCAGAAATTGGTAGGTTGATAAAAAATATCGTCCCTCAAAAAAATACCCTCCATAGAGTTTTTCACCAATGACCTGTTCTTTTAAAACAATACCGTTATTTTCGTCAATGAGGTAGTTGTTTGGATGCTTTATATCTTTTTTGAGTAAGTAATTTTTTTCTAAAGGTGGGAGCATGTTTGGATAATCTTTTTTCCAAAGCCAATTGTGGTTTTCTTGCTTTTCAACAGTAAATACAATCGAAACTTCACGTGTAAGTACACCCTCAGCATCGAATATTTTTAAAGTGCCTTTCCAAACACCCTCACATCGCTGTGGAAAAGAAATAGTTTCTTGCCCCCATCCACAAAAAGTGAAAAAGTAAGCGAGTAAAAGGATATTCCGAATTTGTATAGTTACATTCAAAATACTCTGAGTTTTTGGTTTTAATCAACGTCTACTTGTCGTTTCGCTCAATCTTCTCAAGAAGTACCTTGCTTTCAAAATTTAGTAACTGAAGGGTAAGCGGCTGTTTCTGAGTTGTTTTTCCTTCAACAACATACCTTTTGGCATTCCCCACTTTAATATTACTATTGCTGAAATCAACATCGCCATGAAGCAAAGTGTTTCTGATATCAATGGAATCTATCCAAGATTCACTAAGAATTTTAGAGGCTTCTTCCGAATAGTAAAAAGGCTTAGACCTTAAGTCTTTTAGTACCCTACAATTGGGAAAATAACAAAAACTAACGCCTCTGGATTCTGCTTTGGCTCCTAAAAAATAAACTAAAAAAATAATCCCTACAGTCAAACCCACCAAAAAATAAGCTAAACGCTGATAAAATTTCATGAAGTACAATTAATAAGCCGCAAAGGTACGTTATTGTTTCTAAAAAACGATGAGATTGATGTCACTGTGAGGCAAATCAAACCAATCACTAATGGCTTTATTGGTCAATATACCGTGGTAGTAATACACGCCGTTTTTGAGTCCGCGATTGCACCTCAAGGCACTTTCGAGACCGCCATCTTCTGCAATTTGAATCAAATACGGACTTAGTATATTACTAATAGACAACGAGGCCGTTTTGGAATACCGCGACGGAATATTGGGAACGCAATAATGAACGACATTATTTTTAATAAAAGTGGGTTTCTCGTGAGTCGTAATTTCAGAGGTTTCAAAACAACCACCTGTGTCAATACACACATCAACTATCACAGCTCCTTTTTTCATGTGCTCTACCATGGTTTCTGTCACCACCACCGGAGTGCGATCCTCACCTTTTATGGCTCCAATAGCAACATCGCACCTTCTCAAAGCTTTCAACAAACCTTTTGTTTGAATTGTGGATTTGAAGATTCTGT
>JBKBOP010000008.1:0-35513 GCA_046293575.1 Flavobacterium sp.
GTATAGTTTTTGTTTTTCTTCCTCTGAATAACCGTCTAACTTACCCAATTCTTGAGAAATTTTTTGGGCAGTTTGAGACATTTCTGAAATTAAATCATCGGCATCGACCACCGTTCCTTCTCTAGATTTCATTTTCCCGGAAGGTAATTCCACCATACCATAAGACAAATGGTATAAATGGTCCGCCCAATCAAAGCCAAGTTTTTTTAGAATTAAAAACAATACCTTAAAATGATAGTCCTGTTCATTGCCCACGGTATAGACCATACCACCAACATCAGGATTATCTTTTACCCGTTGAATGGCGGTGCCAATGTCTTGAGTCATATATACAGCTGTTCCATCTGCTCTCAAAACAATTTTTCGGTCGAGACCATCTTCTGTAAGGTCAATCCAAACCGAACCATCTGGGTCTTTTTCAAAAATACCTTTCTCTAAACCCAACTGAACAACTTCTTTACCCAACAAATAGGTATTTGACTCATAATAATAGGAGTCAAAATCAACGCCCAAGGCTTTGTAAGTTTGCTCAAAACCCTCATACACCCATTGGTTCATGGTTTTCCATAATGCAACAACCTCTTCATCACCAGCTTCCCATTTACGGAGCATATCCTGAGCTTCCATCAAGATAGGGGCTGTTTTTTTGGCTTCTTCTTCATTGAATCCTTGAAGCATGAGTTGTTGAATTTCTTCTTTATACACTTTATCAAAAGCAACATAGTAGTTTCCAACAAATTTATCGCCTTTTGTATGGGTTGATTGAGGAGTTGCTCCCTCTCCAAACTTTTGCCAAGCCAACATGGATTTACAAATGTGGATGCCTCTATCGTTGATAATTTGAGTTTTTATGACTTTATGACCGGCAGCTTTCAAAATTTCCGCTACAGAATATCCCAATAAATTATTTCTGATATGTCCTAAATGAAGTGGTTTGTTGGTGTTTGGCGAAGAATATTCCACCATGATGGCTCTCTCGGATAGAGTTTCAACAAATCCGAAATTCTCAGAGCTATTAATTTCTGCAAATAAGTTTAAGAAATACGTATCGTTCAGAACAATATTTAAAAAACCACTCACTACATTACATTCTTGAACAATGATGGAGTTCTCTTTTAAATAATCTCCGATTTTAATTCCCAACATATTTGGATTACACTTGGTTTCTTTTAGCAATGGAAACAAAATCAATGTAATATCCCCTTCAAAATCTTTTCGAGTATTTTGAAATTCAAGCTTTATCTCTTTTACACTGAATTCTTGTTTTAAAAATGTACTTACTGTAGGAGTTAAAACGGTTGCCAAATTCATTTTATCATAAATTAAGGAGCAAAGATAGTTATTATATGATGAGACTACAATTCATAAAATTTCGATTTTAAGCTACATTTAATTCTTTATTTTTTGTAAGTTATTATTTGCCTGCAAACAAATTTATTGTATTTTGTCGATTTTATTTGCTTTTAATCGATTAATATGCACATATTTGTGGTGTCAAAAATCTACCGCGATTTCCAAATCGTAATTAAACTTAAAATGAAAATGAAAACTAAACTACTACTGTTAATGCTATCGTGTGCATTTTACACGTTTGGTCAGAACTTTAATGTTTCAACGAACACCTACACAGTTCCTCAATTAGTACAAGAGGTATTATTAAACTCACCTTGTTTACAAGTTAACAACATCAGTTGGAGAACTGGAACTCAATTTGGTTCTTCAAACGGAATCGGTTATTTTCAAAATAGTCATCCAGGTTTTCCACTACAAAGTGGAGTAATTTTAAGTACTGGTAATGTTATGAATGCCGGCGGTCCGAATACTTCCATGTTGAGTGATGGTTCCGTTAATTGGCCAGGAGATACTGATTTAGAAAATATTCTTTCTAATGCGGGAATCAATATGAATTCTATTAATGCAACCGTTTTAGAATTTGAATTTACAGCGTTATCAACTTTTTTTGATTTTGATTTTCTATTTGCTTCTGAGGAATATGGAAACTTTCAATGCCAATTTTCTGATGCATTTGCATTTTTATTAACCAATATGAATACGGGAGTGACTACCAATCTTGCTATAGTTCCGGGCACTAACACGCCAATCTCTGTAGTAACGGTTAGAAATCAACTTTACAATTCCTCTTGTAACTCTGAAAATGAACAATATTTTGGAGTTTTTAATGGAGGTGCAAATGCTGCTACAGCTGCCACAAACTATAACGGACAGACGGTTGTGATGAATGCCTCAGCTACATTAATTCCAAACACACCCTACAAAATAAAGTTGGTGATTGCAGATAGGAATGACCCTCAATCTGATTCAGCTATATTTCTTTCTGCCAACAGTTTTAATATTGGACAAAATGTGTTGGGTGACGATTTAACTTCTTTAAGTGGAAATGCTATTTGTTTTGGTGATAACCACACTATTGTGAGTAACCTTAACCCTACACAATTTACTTTTGAGTGGAAAAGAAATGGTGCTGTGTTGTTTGGTGAAACTGGACCAAATTTAACCGTAAGTACTCCTGGTGTTTATACGATAACTTATACAAACATCGCTTTCCCTTGTCAAATTGTGTCTGATGATGTGGTGGTTGAATTTCAAAATGGTTTAAATGCTGGCACACCAACCAACCTAGTCAGATGTGATACAGGGGCGACAAGCTATGTATATAATTTATCACTAAATACTCCAAGACTAATACAAGGACTTACACCAATACCACAGGTTACGTATCATATATCTTCAATTCATGCACAAAATGGTACGAATCCCCTGCCAACCAACTATACGGGGGCTCCGAATCAAACCATCTTTGCCCGTATTCAAAGACCAAACTCAAATTGTTTTGATGTAAAATCTTTTCAATTGATGATTGCACCACCCCCTTCAATTGGTTCAGTACCCAATCAAGAAGCTTGTGCTATTATCACTAACCCTACAAGGGGAAGATTTCCAATGAACACCATTGCACAAGAAATATTAGGAGATTTAGACACAAGTATTTACCAAGTGTTATTTTACACTTCAGAAAGTAACGCCCTTAGTAATACAGGTCCTATAACAGCAGCCAATTATTCTACGATTTCAAGAACAGTTTTTGCAAGATTGCAATTGATAGGAGACCCAAGTTGCTTCTCAATGACCAGTTTTGAATTAACGGTTAGAAGTTTGCCCTTGGTTGATGAACTTGAAGACGTTATCGTTTGTGAATATTACATTCTTCCTGAAATTGAATATGGATTGTACTTTACCATGCCAATGGGGAATGGAGAGCAACTATTTGCTGGTGATATGATTATAGAAACTCAAAGAATATACATATTCAATGAGGACGAACTAGAACCAAGTTGTCCAAACCAAAGTAGTTTCATGGTAACTATTATACTACCTGAATCTATTGATATTGGAGCTGGAACACATTGTGATACTTTTAGCATCCCATCGATACCATTTGGAGCCTATTTTAGTGAAACCAACGGCAATGGGGAGGAATTAACCGCTGGTACTATTTTAACCGAATCCCAAACAGTTCATTTTTACTTCCAATCTACTGAACCACCCTTTTGCGTTATAAATATTGGATTTGACATCGAAATTATTCCTGGACCTCAGGTTGATGAGTTAAATAATGTTTTTGACTGTACATCATACACCCTTCCAGAATTACAGTCTGGAGAGTATTTTACTGAACCTGATGGACAAGGAGACACATTAGCACCAGGCACACTTATCACAGAAACTTCAACTATTTACATTTATGCTGTAAATGGTGAATGTAGTGACCAAAGTTCTTTCACCGTTTATATAGGAATAGATGTTCCTACATCGGTATCTCACTGTGTTCGTTATACACTACCTCCTCTACCTATTGGTGGATACTTTACTGAACCTATGGGTCAAGGATTTCAAATCCCAGCTGGCACCACTTTTATGACCAATCAAACAGTATATGTCTATGCACCTAGCTTTAATACCCCCAATTGTACAGATAATCTCAGCTTTGATATCACCATTGAATTACCACAAATTATAACGCCTGAAAATGCAGAAGCTTGTGAAGCTTATGTGCTACCAGAACTTGCCCTCGGAACCTACCACACAGGCCCAAATGGTTCTGGAAATGCATTACAACCTGGAGATCTGATATTTGAATCTCAAACGCTACATGTTTATCTAAACAATGGTATAGGTTGTCAAAATTCTGAGAGCTTTGAAGTGACAGTCCACCCTAGACCTTTTATTGATCCAAGAGATGAGATTGATGTTTGTCATTTTTATGTTTTAACTGAATTAGAATTAGGAAATTATTTTACGGGGCCAAACGGAACAGGCGAACAACTCCCAGGTGGATATGTTCTTGAAGAATCTATGGAGATTTTCATATTTGCAGAAGAAAACGGTTGTACCAATGAGAGTAGTTTCCTTGTAAATGTATTTACCATTGAAGCGGACATTGTTGAAAATGTAATTTCATGTGATCATTATATTTTACCACAATTAAACGTAGGTAACAGATATTTCACAGCTCCTGATGGTCCATTTGGAACAGGAATAGAACTTTTACCAGGCCAACAAATCAACACCTCTCAAACTATTTTTATTTTTATTGAATCTGGAGAAAGAATCAATTGCCTTGACCAATCTTCATTTGAAGTCACTATTGTAACGACTCCTGTGGCAAATCCAGTGCCAGCACAAGAACTAATAATTTGTGATACTGACGGGACAAACGATGGTAATTTTAATTTCAACTGGAGTGCATTAAGTTCTTTTGTACTTGGGAATCAAAATCCAGAAGACTACTCCATCAATTATTATACGAGTTTGGCTGATGCCAATACTAATAGCAATAGTATTACATCTTCTGATGTGAAAACAGTGTATGTGAAAATATCACATGTTTTAAGTGATGCTTGTCATGACATTAGAACCTTACAATTGACTGTCAATAAATTACCAGAACCAACACCCGTGGATGGCATAATATGCTATGATACTACAACTGAAACTGTCTTAAATCCATTTACTATTCAAAGTGGTTTATCTGCTGTTAATCATACGTTTGAATGGTTTTTAGATGATGAACTTATAGCTGGTGCCACAGGAACAAATTATACGGCTCAAGAACCAGGTCTCTATTTTGTAATAGCAACAAATATTTCAACGGGTTGTGCCTCTGAACCGACACCAATTGTGGTATCGCCTTCAGAACCTGCCACTATAACATTTACTACAAGTAATGCTTTTAGTAATACTAATTCTATAACAGTGAATGCGACAGGAACAGGAGATTATGAATATTCATTGAATGATGGCCCTTTTCAGGATAGTCCTGTATTTAGCCCAGTTCGATCAGGCACCAATTACATCACGGTGAGAGATAAAAATGGATGTGGAATAACCACTGGCGAAGTTTTAGTGATAAATTACCCACCGTTCTTTACACCCAATGGCGATGGCTATAACGACCAATGGCATATCACCGATCTAGAAGAACAAGACAATGCTGTCATTTACATCTACGATCGTTACGGCAAAATAATGACACAAATTTTCCCAAGACAACCCCACAACGGTTGGGATGGAACCTATAATGGCCAACCCATGCCATCTACAGATTATTGGTTTACCGTAAATTTTGAAGAAGACGGTATCGTAAAAGAATTTAAATCTCATTTCTCTCTCAAGAGATAGATTGATTTGTTTAGTTGTTTTATTGTTTAGTTGTTTTTGACGAAAGACTTCCTGCCTCGGTGGGAAGTTTTTTTTTGGAAAAAAGTTGTAACAAATATTAATTTTAACAGTCTTGTATTTAAGAGTGAAACTTAAAAAAATATTTTTTTGTTTTACTTCATCATCAATCAATCAATCAATCAACAGGGCTTCGGCCTCAAAACGAACAGTTATGAAAATCAATATGATGCTATGGCTCCTATTGTGGAGTTTAAGTTCACATGCCTTTAATGAAAATTCAGGAATAATTACTGGAAAAGTGCTTGACAAAAATTCAGGGGCACCTCTGTCTTATGTCACTGTGGTTGTAAAACAGTATAATGAAATAGTGACTGGAAGTATTACCGATGAAAAAGGAGTGTTTACTATCAAAGGACTTGCTTGGCAATCTTTTGAGTTGGAAGTTCAGTTTATGGGATATACAACTCAAAAAATCCCAATCCAATTATCTTCAAAATCTAAATCCCTTGATTTGGGTGTTATTTCACTTGAAGAAGAAGTGGTAGTACTCAACAATGTTGAAGTTGTGGGTGAAAAAAGCACTATTGTGCAAAAAATTGACCGAAAGGTCGTCAATGTGGGTGTTGATTTAATTAATGCCGGACCTACTGCCTCCGACATGCTTAACAACATTCCTTCGGTGAGCGTTGATCCTCAAAATAATTCTGTAACACTTAGAGGAAATAGTAATGTACGCATCTTTATAGATGGTAAACCCACTAACCTATCTGCTTCTCAAGTTTTACAGCAAATTCCTTCCGCTTCCATTAAACAAATTGAGCTAATTACCAACCCCTCTGCAAAATACAACCCCGAAGGCATGAGTGGTATCATCAATATCATTCTTCATAAAAATGCAAATTTGGGTTTCAATGGCTCTGTAAATGCTGGTGCCAATTTTGCTATTACTCCCAAAGGTAATGCTTCGGTAGAGATGAATTATCGCGTCAATAAAGTTAACTTTTATACTAACTATTCCATTAACAATGGTATCTGGAGGAATGAAGGATTCATAAGAACCGAAAGCAGTTTTAATGAAGACAATAGCAATCTCTCAGATTTCTATATTAGAAACCACAACAATAATAATTTTTGGAAGGGAGGCATGGATTATTATCTCAACGATAAAAGCACACTGTCTTTTTTCACTGTACAAAGTTTTTTCAACAACCGCAGTTATTTTGCAACCGATGTAAGTTACTTTAATGGTGTCAACCCAGATGTTACTCAAATTTTTGAAGCCTATAACAAAGGTTCTAATCAAATTTACAATCTTGGTTACAAACTAAAATTTGATAATCCCATGCAAACCCTTGATATAGAAGTAAACTATAACCGAAATAAAACACCCGAAGACAGCCAGTTTTATGACGGTAATAGAAATCTTCTTCAAACCAATCAAATTGAAAATATTGGTGATAACCTTATCATAAATGCTGATTTCGTTTTGCCCGTGGGTGAAACTGCCAAATGGGAATTGGGTTTAGAAAGTAGATTTGACGGCACCAACAATGAATTTGATAGAAACTTTACAGCATTTTCAGATTTTGAATACAAACGAAACATTCAAAGTGCTTATGCCAATTTTGGTAAACAATCGGGGGCGTGGAGTTACCAATTGGGTGTGAGATTAGAAAACTACATCGCAGAGGCATTATTCAATCAAGTGGACGAAACTCCTGGCACTTTTAAAGATGAGATTTTCACTTTTTACCCTTCGGCATTCTTAACGTATGAGGCTTCTGAAAAAAACAGTTTTAACCTAAGTTATTCCAGAAGAGTTGACAGACCCTCCATCGGACAAGTAAATCCCATCCGAGATTGGGCAAGTCCAACCATCGACCAAGTGGGAAATCCTGAGTTGAGGCCTCAGTTTACAAATTCGGTGGAATTCAATTTCACCCGTAAGATCAAAACAGGTTCCATTACTTCGGGAGTTTTCTTTAGATATGTGAATGACTTGATTTCGCAAGTGGTCTTAACCAGCCCATTTGACCAAAACAAGAGATTGTTAACTTATGACAATTTTGACAACAATACGCAGTACGGTATTGAAGTTTCTGGAAATTTAAATCTTGAAAAATGGTGGAGTCTGAATTTTGGTGTAGACTCTTATTTCAGAAATGCTAAAGGAATTGTTGAAAACCAACAGCGTGAGTTAGAAGAAAAAACGGTAGATGCCATTCTTTTTAATGCTAGGATGAATCACACCTTTACAGTAAACAAAGATTTCAGAATTATTTGGTTCACCATGTATCGAGGGGGTGTGGATGACATACAATTTAATAACGAATTGATGTGGAGAACTGATTTAGGATTTAGGTATAACATTCTTAATGGGAAAGGATCGATTGGGATGCGTTTCAACGATATGTTCAACACTATGAGGGCCAGATTTAACTCAGTCACTCCTGATGACGTTCGAGGTCAGTTCCGTTGGGAAAGTAGAATGTTAAACGTAAATTTCAATTACCGTTTTGGAAGCGGGGATAACAAAGCCATGCAACGAAAACAAAGAGACCGCAACGAAACCCAAGGAGGAGGTCTGTTTTAAATACTATAGTTTAGTTGAGTTAGTTATAAAAAAACCGAAGCTTGAACAACTTCGGTTTTTTTTTTGTGTTTTATGACCATCTAATGATGACACTTCCCCAAGTAAACCCACTACCAAAAGCAGCGAGAACGACTAAATCGCCCGATTTTATTTTTCCGGTTTCCCAAGCTTCGGTTAAAGCAATGGGCACAGAGGCAGCAGTAGTGTTTCCGTATTTTTGAATATTATTGTACACCTGATCATCGGTCAATTTGAATTTTTGTTGAATAAATTGTGAAATCCTCAAATTGGCTTGATGAGGAATGAGCATATCAATGTCTGAAACTTGCAAATTATTAGTGGTCAATCCTTCCATAATCACTTCACTGAATCTTTGCACCGCATTTTTAAAGACAAACTGACCATTCATATAAGGATAAAAACTATCGTCGTCAGGGTTGTTGTCTTTAAGAATGTCTGTCACCCATCTTTTCCCCATTCCTGGAGCTGTAACCGAAAGTTCTTCTGCAAACTGCCCTTCTGAATGTAAGTGAGTGGAAAGAATACCTTTGGTTACATCTTCTTCACGAGAAAGAATAGCTGCACCGGCACCATCACCAAAAATAACGGAAACTCCTCTACCTCGTGTGGTCATATCTAAACCTTTGGAATGAAGTTCAGAACCAATCACCAGAATATTTTTATACATCCCTGTTTTGATGTATTGGTCAGCAATTGAAACAGCATACACAAATCCTGAACATTGATTGCGAACATCTAGAGCACCCACTGTTTTCAATCCTAAATCTCTTTGCACCAAAACACCTGGACCAGGAAAATAGTAATCTGGACTCAAAGTGGCAAAAATGATAAAATCGATATCGTCTTTTTCAACTCCTGCTCTTTCAATGGCTTGTTCGGCAGCTTTAACACCCATTGATGTTGTGGTTTCTCCATCACCGGGACGTACGTGTCTTCGCTCTTGAATTCCTGTTCGTTCTTGAATCCAAGCATCATTGGTGTCCATAAGAGAAGAAAGTTCGTTGTTGGTAACAATACGGTCTGGCACGTAAAAGCCTAGACCTGTTATTTTAGAATGGTACATATTTTGATAAGTTAGTAGTTTGATGTTAACAAAAATAGGAATCTTATAATTAAGACTACTACAAGTGCTTTCAAATTGTTAGAAATTAAAAATACAAATAAAAAAATGTACTTCTATAATTTCTGAAAAGTTTAATAGTTGCGTAACCATAAATGTTTAATTTTGAATGATGCCAAGAACAAACAATATATTACTAATTATCACCCTTTTGCTTGGGAATTTTATACTATATGCCCAACCTGATTCAGGACTACCTAAACCCTCATTTGGGGCTGCAGGTACGAGTATCAATCCTGGCACTACTCCTACCCCATCCACCAGCGGTATTAACTTCAAACCCAAATACAGTTTTGATGAAAATGCCGATCCGGTGCCGTTGTCAACTTCCAAAAAAACAGATATCAACCAAGGTGACAACCTAAAAAAAATGGAATATCAGTATGACCCCGCTTGGTTGACAAAAGAGCGGGAAATGAAAGATGACTATAAAAAAAACCAATACTTTGGAGATTTTAGAACCAACAGTAAAAAAATTGTCATCATGTGCAGGGATCATGAATATGTAGATGGAGACAGGGTTCGCGTACTTCAGAATGACAAAATCATCATGACGGATATCTATCTGGTAGCCGAATTTAAAAAGTTTTTTGTAGAGTTAGAGCCCGGCTTTAATAAAATAGAATTTGTGGCCTTAAACCAAGGCACCTCTGGACCCAATACCGCCGAATTTAAGGTATTGGACGAAAATGGACATGTCATGGTTCACAATGTATGGAATCTGGCTACAGGTGTAAAAGCATCACTCATTGTTGTTCAAGAATAGTATTAACCAAAACTAATTATAAATGAAATTAAACTTCTTTATTGTTTTTCTGTTAGGCTACACCCTTCAAGCTCAGGAAAACGTAACGTATCAAGTTCCCCAAAAAGAAATATTAGAACTAGCTGATTTTGAAAGAGCTCCATCAGTGAATTTGGATAGCAAAAAACAACTGATGATTTTGAGCTATCGAAATACGTATAAAACATTAGAGGATTTGAATCAGGAGGAAATGAAATTGGCTGGCTTACGAGTTAATCCGATTACCAACATCTCTAGTACCACTACGTTCATAAACAACATCAAACTCAAAAAAATCACTGATAAAACTGAAAGTCAAGTCACTGGTTTACCCAAAAATCCGAGAATTGCCAACTATAGCCTTTCACCTGATGAAAAAAAACTAGCTTTTACACACACAACAGCAACTGGGAACGAACTTTGGATGGTTGATTTATCTACTTTTCATGCCAAGAAACTTACCGAGCCCATCTTAAATGCCAATATGGGAAACCCCATCAGTTGGTTCAAAGACAGCCAATCTATCCTAGTTAGAACGCTACCCAAAAACAAACCTCAACTGATTGACGAAAAGAATAATATTCCTGATGGCCCTATCGTTTCTGTAAGTGAAGGAAAAGTTTCTCAAAACAGAACCTATCAAGATTTGTTGAAAAACAAAACCGATGAAGCCAACTTTGATGCTATTGCCACCTCAGAACTTTTAAAAGTTGATTTGAACGGAAACACAACTTCCTTTTTAGCACCAGCCATTTATTCATGGGTTTCTTTTTCACCCGATGGAAATTACCTGATGGTTAATACTATTGAAAAACCCTACTCCTACATTGTGCCTTATAGCAGATTTCCTCAAAAAACCACGGTATTTGATCAAAAAGGGGCTTTGGTTCATGTAGTAAACGAAATGCCCTTGAATGAAATTCAACCCAAAGGTTTTTCTTCCACACGAACTGGTAAAAGAAACATGAACTGGAGAGCAGATGTTCCAGCAACATTATTCTTTGCTGAAGCGTTAGATGGCGGAGATCAGTCTGTTGAGGTTTCACATCGCGATGAACTCTACTTGTGGGAAGCACCTTTTAAAAATAATCCAAGTTCATTTTTCAAAACCCAACAAAGATTTGCTGGTGTGCAATGGGGATCAAACGAATTTGCTTTGGTGATGGACATGTGGTATGATACTCGAAATACCAAAACCTATGTGGTGAATCCTTCCCTGAAAGAAAACGAAACTCGAATCATGTTCGATAGAAACTTTCAAGACGTTTATGGAGACCCTGGAGAATTTGAAACGAAGAAAAATGAATTCGGACAAAATGTTTTGGCTATTGAAAAAGGCAAATTGTACCTTATTGGTGAAGGATATACCAAAGACGGACAGTTCCCTTTTATTGATGAGATGGACAGTAAAAACCTTAACAAAAAACGATTATATACTTCAACTTTTAAAGATAAAAAGGAAGAATTGTATTCCTTTATTGACATTAACAAAGGAGAAGTTTTGGTTCAGGTACAATCAAAGAATGAGTTTCCAAATTATTATATAAGAAATTTAAAATCAAAAAAACTCACTCCTTTGACTCAATTCAAGAATCCGTTTGAAAGTTTGAATAAAGTACATAAAGAACTGGTCAATTATAAAAGAAAGGACGGCGTTGAATTGAGTGGCACGCTTTATTTGCCTGCCGGTTATGACAAAACCAAAAAAGAAAAATTACCCTTATTGATTTGGGCGTATCCAAGAGAATACAAAGACAAAAGCACTGCTGGACAGTCTACTCAAAATCCGAACGATTTCACGTTTCCATATTATGGTTCGTTTGTGTATTGGGTCACTCGTGGCTATGCGGTATTGGATGATGCCGCTTTCCCAATTGTGGGTGAGGACGATACAGAACCCAATGATAACTTTATAGAGCAACTGGTAGCCAATGCTGAAGCAGCAATTGATGCCGTTGATAAAATGGGCTACATTAACCGAAATAAAGTGGGTGTGGGCGGACATTCTTATGGAGCTTTTATGACTGCTAATTTATTATCACATTCCAACTTATTTGCTTGTGGTATTGCCCGAAGTGGAGCCTATAACAGAACCTTGACCCCTTTTGGATTTCAAAGTGAACAAAGAAACTATTGGGATGTACCAGAAGTATATAACACCATGTCTCCTTTTATGAATGCCCATAAAATGAAAACACCTATGCTGTTAACCCATGGTGAAGCGGACAACAATCCAGGAACATTTACCTTGCAAACGGAGCGGTATTTTCAAGCCCTAAAAAACCTTGGAGCACCAGTGAGAATGGTGATTTTACCTAAAGAAAGTCATGGTTATGTGGCGAGAGAAAACATCATGCACCTGCTTTGGGAGCAAGACCAATTTCTAGAGCAACATTTGAAAAATTAAACATAAAGCACCCTGAACGAAAATTCAGGGTGTTTTTTTTGCTAAAAATGCGAGCGTACCAGAAGTTAAGGGCTTAGAAGATTCAAAAAAAATGTTCCCTTCGCTATAAGTAGCTTCAATGAGGTAGTGACTACCTTTAAAATAACCTTTCTTAACGGTAACCATTAACGGAGCATTTTCAACGATACTCAATTGATGAGAATATACTAAATGTGCATCACCAGAAGTATTTAAATATTTTGAAGCAATCAAATTGACTTCTCCAAACAAGGAAGCAGTATAAAAATCTTTAGGATGGGTATAGAGAGTGGTTGTATCATCAAAATGCAACATGGAACCATGTTTCAAAACCATCAGCTGGTCTGTATAAGACAATACTTCTGTGCTATCGTGAGAGGCAACAATACAAGTAATATTTTTTTCTTTTAGATAAGAGAAAATATTTCGGCGAAGACTATTTTTTCTAAAATTATCAATGTGACTAAAGGGTTCATCCAATAATAAAAGCTCAGGTTCTAATGCCAAAACTCTCGCTAAAGCTACTCGTTGCATTTGACCGCCACTTAAGTGTTTGGCTTTTACATGGTAAAAATCTTCCATTTCAACCACTTTCAATAATTCTTCAATTCTACTTTTTTTCTGCTCAGGATAAAAATTAGACAAAAACTTTCCAACGTTTTCGGCCACAGAAATGTAAGGCATCAAATCAAAATCTTGAGCAAGGTACTTCATGTACGGCATTCCAGGAATCAAATGAAATTTCGGGCCCAATACTTCTTGTTCGTTCCAATGAATACTTCCCTGTTCAATATCCATTAAGCCGTAAATGAGTTTTAGCAATGTACTCTTTCCACATCCACTTTCACCAATAATTGCTAAATGATTTCCCTTTTCTAACGTAAATTGAATGTCCTTTAACACCCTGGTTTCGATATAGGAAAAAGTCAACTGTTGTACTTGAAGCATAATTAAGAATTGATGCAAAAATAGATAAAATAATAAGAGCGGTGTTTCTCAAACGTGGAGGACCGCTCTTATCAACCTAACCAATAAATAAACAAACTAAATTAATCAACTAAGATATATCGCTCATAAGCCTTGGTATGAACCTTGGCCTTTATATCGTGTAATAAATTATAGAGACCGAAAAAAGTGCGATTGATATACAGAAAGTGTTTTGAACCTCTGTTTCCATTCATTTTTCGCAATTGAGTATCTTTAGAAAACTCCTCACCCATTTGTGCAATAGCACCAAAGAAAGATGCATCCGAAAAGTCAAATTCGTTTTCATGAAAAGGTTTAGTAAACAAACTCAGCATTTCATAAAATAACTTTTTAAAGTAAGCTACTTCAGATGGAGAGTCGTCTTTTCTTAAAATCTCTAGGGCGTATAATTTTTCAGTAAATAAAACATCATCATTGATGACCTCTGGTTTTGCGAGTTCAAAATAAGGCACATAAAACTCATCAGGCACTTGTTTCACACATCCAAAATCAATAGCAATTAATTGTCCATCATCGTTCACCAAAAAATTTCCGGGATGTGGATCGGCATGCACTTGCTTCAACACGTGCATTTGAAACATGTAAAAATCCCACATAGCTTGCCCAACTTTATTTCCAATCTCAGGATTGGTATTGGTTTTTGCAAATTCAGAAAGATGTTGGCCCGTCATCCAATCCATAGTAAGCACTTTTTGATTAGATAATTCTGGATAGTAACTTGGAAAAACTAAATTCTTAATGTGTTGACAAGCTTCTGCTATAAATCTGCCTTGATTTAACTCCAGTTCATAATCTGTTTCTTCTAACAATTTATTTTCTACTTCTTTAAAATACTTTTCAGAATCTTTGCCTTTTATATTAAACATTTTCATAGCAAATGGCTTTACCAAGGCTAAATCTGAACTAATACTCTCCGCCACACCGGGATATTGAATTTTCACAGCAAAATTTTTCCCATTCTTTGTAGCTCGATGCACCTGTCCGATGCTAGCCGCATGAATTGAATCCGGTGTGAACGAATCGTATATTTCATTGGGATACTTCCCAAAATAATTTTTAAATGTCTTTTTGACTAGCGGTGCAGAAAGTGGTGGAACTGAAAATTGAGCCAATGAAAATTTTTCAACATACGCCCTTGGCATCACGCTTTTATCCATACTCAACATCTGAGCAACTTTCAATGCACTTCCTTTCAACTCTTTTAAACCATCATAAATATCTTCAGCATTCTGTTCATTTAGTTTTTCTTTGGTCAAACTTGGATTGATGATTTTTTCACCATAGTAAGACAAATAATTTCCACCTACTTTCAGACCGGTCTTGACTATCTTTCCAGCACGTTCTAATTTATGAGTAGGTATTGTATCGATGGTTTTCATGAATCAATTATTAGTTTCGGAATTTTTCATTCCATATAAATTTCCCCAAATCAAAAATACTTTCAAGCGGGGTCGTGTCGATAAGATCGAAAGAAGCTTTGAGCGACTTTTCAATCATAATATCAGTTTTTTCAAATCCTTTGGAATCATCCTCCAACCAAAATTTTAAAATAGTTAAGAATTGAATCCAAGCCCCTTCGCCTAAAGCGGGACGAATCACACTTTGTACTCTTTTATCGGAGGCATTCATTTGAGTATTTAAAATTTCTGTGACAAATTCTTTGAGTAATTTTCTCATTTTGCCTAACTCTTTCAAAGCACCTAAGCCTTTTTTGGAATCTTTTAGAGTGTAAATCACATAACTTCTATTCAGAGTCAAGTTTTCAAACATGGTAAAATACATGGTCAAAACTTTCTCTCTTTGACTATAAGATTCAAAGTTTTCATCTTTTCTAAGTGTTTCAACAGTACTTTCAAATATTTTAACCCAAAAGTCTGCTCTTAACGCCTCTAGAGAACTGAAATAAGAATAAAAATCAGATTCAGAAATTTTGAGTTCTTTACAAAACAAATAAACGTTTTTTGGTTCTTGATGATGCTCGAGAACGAAATTCATATAACTCTCTAAAATCTTAGAATCATCAATTTTTTTTTGAGCGGCAGAGGTTTTTGATTTAGTGGTCATAGGTATAATTTTGAAAATGTAAAGATACGAATTGTTTAACCTTTCGTTTCAATGTTTAAACAAAAATAACTGTTAAATTTATTTCATAAAAAAACTGCCCTACAATGAGGGCAGTTCATAGTACAATGAAACAAATTTAATTTTTTAATTCTGCCTCAGTATCCTTAATCATTTTTTCGTTTGCAGTAATGGTAAACTCTACTCTTCTATTTTTACTTCTTCCCTCAACAGTTTCATTGGTTGCTATGGGATCATTAGGACCCATCCCCACCGTTACAAAACGAGAAGCAACTAATCCTTTACTAACTAAATAATTACGAACAGAGGCTGCACGGTCTTCAGATAGTTTTTGATTAAATTCTAATCTACCAGTACTGTCAGTATAACCATAAATTCTAATATTGGTATCAGGATAACTTTGAAAAACAGGCACCACTTTATCGAGGTTTTGTCTTGCTAAAGAAGTTAATGTTGACTTAGCCGTTTCAAAGTTTACTGAGTTTTCACCAAGAACTAAAACAATACCTTCCTCTACTCTATTCACTTCTGCACCAGGTAAAGCTTCCTCAATTTCGCGAGCTTGCTTGTCCATTTTGTTACCTATAACACCACCAACCGTTCCACCCACAGCACCGCCAATAACAGCTCCAAGGGCAGTATTACCACCTTTACCAAGGTTATTTCCTAAAATACCGCCTATTACAGCACCGCCCACAGCACCAATGGCGACACCACGTTGGGTATTATTTGTATTTTTTGCGGCTTCACAACTAATGTTGACAGTAGCCATACAAGTTATAATTGCAAGTCCAAGTATTAATGATTTTTTCATAATTTTTTTTATTTAGTTTTTTTGAAATTGATATACTACATCAGCCATATTTCCACCAACATTGATTCTGTCGACCAATTGAAAAGAATTTTCTCCTAAGTTTGCCACTTTAAGAACGTAGCCTTCACGTACGCGTTTGGCTTTTTCACCGGCATTTAAAACTTTCATCACAAAATTCCCTTCTTTGTTTACAAACCATGTGATTGGAGAGCTAAAAGCCGAGCAACCTGTCCTGTTGAGCTCCATTTGTCCTTTATTGTTATTTGAAATAAAACGCCACTTACTCCCAACAAAACACTGAGAATCCGCAATTTCGAACGAACTCACTTTAATGACTTCAGAACCAGGATAAGCAACAGAGGTAATGGTCCAGTTTCCATTCATGCCTCGCTCAGTTTTGTTATCCACTTTATTAGTGGGGTTTGATTTACATGCAACCAAACTTAGCATTAGAAAAGATAAAAAAAACAACTTTTTCATAAATGTATATTTATTATTATGATACAAATATACGTCCAATTAATAACAACTAAGAAAACTTTAAATTAACTTTTAAATGTATTAAAATTGTCATTTTGTCAGTTTTAAAAGTATGGTACTTATTTTGACTGTAACAATGAAAATATTGTTCAACCTAAAAAATACTATATGACATCTGGAAAAATTAATGTGTCTGTGGAAAATATTTTTCCACTCATTAAAAAGTTTCTTTACAGTGACCACGAAATCTTTCTTAGAGAGTTGATTTCAAATGCTACTGATGCCACACTCAAACTTAAACATCTAACCAGCATTGGTGAAGCCAAAGTTGAATATGGAAATCCGTTGATTGAAGTGAAAATTGACAAAGACAACAAAAAACTTCACATTATTGACCAAGGAATTGGGATGACTGCCGAAGAGGTTGAAAAATATATCAACCAAGTAGCCTTCTCTGGTGCAGAAGAATTTCTAGAAAAATACAAAGACAGTGCAAAAGATTCTGGGATTATCGGCCATTTTGGCTTAGGGTTTTATTCTGCATTTATGGTGGCTTCCAAAGTGGAAATCATTACAAAATCCTATAAAGATGAACCCGCAGCTCATTGGATTTGCGACGGAAGTCCGGAATTCACACTTCAACCTCATGACAAAATGGAAAGAGGAAGTGAAATCATCCTTCACATTGCAGAAGATTCTTTAGAGTTTTTAGAAGAATTCAAGATTCGTGAGTTGTTGAAAAAATACAACAAATTCATGCCAGTGCCTATTAAGTTTGGTACCAAAAAAGAAAAGCTTCCTTTACCAGATAATGCAGCAGAAGATGCTAACCCGGAAGTTTCGGGAGAAGAAATTGAAGTTGACAACATCATCAACAACCCCACGCCCGCTTGGACCAAAGCTCCTTCTGAACTGAATGACGAAGACTATAAATCATTCTACAGAGAATTGTATCCAATGCAGTTTGAAGATCCATTGTTTAGTATTCATTTGAATGTGGATTATCCCTTCAACTTAACAGGGATTTTGTACTTCCCAAAAATGTCTGCGGATTTACAAATTCAAAAAGACAAGATTCAACTTTATCAAAATCAGGTATATGTTACAGATAATGTGGAAGGCATTGTACCTGAATTTTTAGTAATGCTACGAGGTGTTATTGATTCACCAGACATTCCATTGAACGTTTCGCGTTCTTACTTGCAATCGGATGGTAATGTGAAAAAGATTTCCAACTACATCACTCGAAAAGTAGCCGATAAATTAAAGTCGCTTTTCAATGACAATAGAGCAGATTTTGAAAGCAAATGGAATGACATTAAAATCGTTTTGGAATATGGCATGCTTTCGGAAGCGAAATTTTATGAAAAAGCGGGTGAATTTGTACTCTACCCCACCGTTGATGATACCTATTACACTTTAGCTGAATTAAAAGAAACGTTAAAAGACAAGCAAACCGATAAGGATGGGAAATTAGTGGTGCTGTATGCCTCCAACAAAGAAGCACAACACAGTTACATTGACATTGCCAAAGAAAAAGGCTATGAGGTCTTGCTGCTAGACAGTCCGATTGTATCGCACCTTATTCAAAAATTAGAATCCGACAATGAAAATCTAACTTTTGTAAGAGTAGATGCCGATCATATCGATAAACTCATTCAAAAAGACGACACTCCAATTTCTAAGCTCTCTGATGAAGAAAAAGAAACCCTAAAAACCCGATTGGAAGCCCTTGTGCCTAAAACGAATTACACCGTTCAATTGGAGGCGATGGACAGTCAGGCGGCTCCTTTTATGATTACCCAACCCGAATTTATGAGAAGAATGAAAGAAATGAGTCAGAGTGGCGGCGGCGGTATGTTTGGCATGGGGAGCTTCCCAGAAATGTATAATTTGGTGGTGAACGTGAATGCTCCTTTGGCATCGAATTTATTAACCGCCGAAGAAACCGAGCAAGAACGACTGGTAAAACAAGCCTTAGACCTCGCAAAAATTGCTCAAGGATTACTAAAAGGTGAAGAACTAACCCATTTTGTGAAGAGAAGTTTTGAGATGATGAATTGAGTGACTAATGATTAGTCCCAAGTGATTGGTCATTTGCATTCAGACTCATTTTTCATAAAGGATATAAACCTGTGCTGTAACGTGCAGGTTTTTTTGATATGTTTTTATTACGTATTTTTATAAACACTTAAAAATGATAACCATGAATATAGAAATCCTACGAAAAAATATTGTCCATCGAATTTTAGAAGTTGAAAATCCAAAACTTTTAAATAAAATTGAAGAGTTATTAGATCAAGATATTTATACTTTTAAGACTGACGGTACAGGCTTATCTAAAAAAGAATATGAAACACATATCTCAAAAATCTTAAAAGCATCAGAAGAAACTGAAAACACTTATGCTACAGAAATTGCCAAAACAAAAATTATTAAAAAGTGAGGACTGTAGTTTGGTCAAATAATTCCATAGAATCAATTCAAAATATTTATAATTATATAAGCTTTCAAAGTCCACAAAACGCTGAAATGGTAGTGGATACATTATTTAGGATTGGAGATGAACTATCTGTTTTTCCTAAAAAAAACCCAATTGAACCGATTTTTAAATCTGAAAAAATTAGATTTTTACCGAAATGGAATTTCAAAATTGTTTATAAAATCGAAATTGATAGAATAATTATTTTGGATGTTTTTTCAACCAGACAAAACTTAAGTCTTTAAAATTCAAATAGAAAAATTAAAGCCATAAAAGTTAGCCACAGTGTCCTTGAAAAAGGAACAAAAAAATATCAATATGTATTTACAACTAGACAAATCGATTATTTAGATATTCACATATACATTAAAAATAAGGTGTGCTAATTTTATACTTCTAAAACAAATAAATAATGACCCTTTCTATAGAAACCCCTGCCCTATTATTTTCGGCAACTTCTTTAATACTTTTGGCCTACACGAATCGGTTTTTGACCATTGCACAGATTGTTCGCGGGTTAAAAAAAAGCTATGAAGAGAAACACAACAAAAGCATACTCATTGAAATTAAAAACTTAAACCTTCGGCTAACCTTGATTCGTCATATGCAACTCTATGGGGTAATGAGTTTATTTCTTTCAGTTTTTGCCATGTTAATACTGTTTTTAGAATATACTGTTTCTGGAATTTATATTTTTGGGGCAAGTTTATTAACCTTGTTGATTTCTTTGGGAATTTCGTTTTGGGAAATAAGTATTTCAGTGAAAGCTTTACGGGTACACCTACAAGATTTAATTGAAGATACTGCTTCTACTCAAAAATAATCATACTGCTCCAACCAAGCGATAAAAATACCGAGTGCAACACCTAAACAGAAAAAATAAATCCAATATTTTTTCAACCATTTGGTGGTGTCGTGGAATAGGCTCACATTAAAAATTTTGAATGACAAACAAATAAATGGGCATCCCAAGCGTAATATTAAAGGGGAAAGTTACAGCTAGAGCCATAGGGATAAATATACCTGGATTTGCTTTTGGAACTGCCATTTTCATGGCAGCAGGTACAGCGATATAAGAAGCACTAGCTGCTAAAATGGCAAACATAAATCGATCTCCAACATCTTCTGTAACCCATCCGCTCAAAACAGCAACAACAATACCATTTATGAAGGGGACAACAATGGCAAAAACGGCAGTAAACCAACCGCTTTTCAAAAAGTCGCCTAATTTTTTGCCACTTACAATGCCCATATCCAAAAGAAAAATAGCAAGGAAACCTTTAAATATATCGGTGGTGAAAGGTTTAATACCCATGGCTTCTTTCTCACTGGCTAACAAACCAATAAGCAAAGAACCCATAATAAGAAAAACACTTCCGTTGGTAAATGAATGTTTAACGATATGAGAAATTTTTCCATTGCAAGATCCATTTTCACCAAAAAACCGAATAAGAATTACCCCAATAATGATAGCAGGTGCTTCCATAAGAGCCATCACAGCCACCATATGTCCATGAAAATCGATATTTTGTATTTCCAAAAATGAAACCGCTGTGATAAAGGTTACCGCACTAACTGAACCATAAGCGGCTGCAATGGCTCCGGCATTTTCAATACTCACTTTTCTTTTTAGAATAAAAAAAGTATACAAGGGAATAAGTGCTGCCACGGCCACCCCAAACACCATTGCCCATACAATTTCCATCGAAAAAACACTGTGAGCCAATTCTTGTCCGCCTTTAAATCCTATGGAAAACAATAAATAAAGTGATATGAATTTGGAGGAGTTGGAAGGTATTGCTAAATCACTTTTAAATTGAACGGCTAAAACCCCTAAAACAAAAAATAATAAAGCCGGATTGGTCAGGTTGTCAATGAGTAAATTTAGATTCATTCGGTAAATATGTTTTTAGAGGTACAATCAAAAACGGATTTGGAGGCCCGTTCTAATCGGTCGTTTATGGTTTTTCCCAATCCCTTGTTTGGAAATTTTTCAGCAACAATTAAACTAAACTGAAAAGCATCTAATTGATGAAGGGTTTCATACAGTTTAGAGGCTGCCTCTTTGAGACTTCCTTTTTCGGAGAGAACAATTTGATGGTGAAGACAATCGGGTAAACGGTCCTTAAATCGAAGTAATACAAGGTTGGAGGCAATGATTTCAGTTAAGAGATTTTCTGGATGAGAAGTAAGTACCATGGGTGTTTTAGGTGCATAGTGTCTTGAGTGCATTCCTGGTGTAACTACCTTTGATTTTTTCAATGTAGGAAACTTTGCCATACCTACTACTTGTTCAATTTCTTCAACAGAAATACTTCCAAGTCTATAAATCACTGGGGTCTCATCTTCAAAACCTACAATAGTGGATTCTAAACCTTCTGTACAACTCCCACCATCAAGGACCATTCTTAAATCAGGTTCAAAATAATTAACAACATGATTGGGCTGTGTTGGACTCACACTCATAAAAGGATTCGCGGATGGAGCCACCAATGGAAAATCTAGTCTTTTGAGTAGCTCCAAAGTAATTGAATGATTTGGAATTCTTATTGCAACTGTAGGTTTACCACCCGTAATATTATTAGGTATTATTTTATTTTTTGGTAAAACCAACGTCAATGGACCAGGCCAAAAATGCAAGGCAAGCCTTTTCGCTTTTTTTGGAAAATCAGTAACCCAATTGTCAATTTTTTCGATAGAATCAGTGTGTAGTATAAGTGGATGTTCTTTTGGTCTACCTTTCAACTTATAAATTTTCTGAACAGCTTTTGGACTAAAGGCATTTCCAGCCAATCCATAGACTGTTTCAGTGGGAATAGCCACCACGTCTTCATTATTTAAAAACTCAGCCGCTAATGAAACGGAATTCGATCTTATAGTCATTGTTCAGGGATTACAGTAGTTACAGAACTCAGGTGATTCGTGAGTCTTTTGATGTGGAAATTTTTTCTCAACTTGAAAATGGCATTTTTGACATTCATATACATGGGATAAGGTGGAGTTCGTGGGGCATTTACACCATTCGCATGGCAAACCCGAATGAACTTTAACAACCCCAAATCCAGGAGTTTGGCACCTTGGGCATGTACTTCTAATTTTTTGTAATAAAGACTCCCCCGCTTTTTGGATGACCTTCATTCGTGTGGGATTCATGTGAGCTCTCATATCGGTTTCAACATAGCAATTTTTCCCTTGTCGGAAATAAAAGTGTACTTCCTCATAAAGCTCCTCCCATTGAACAATTCCTTTAGTAATCCTGCTAGGGGAGTCACACTGATCTTTCACCACCAATCCATGCTCTGGAAATAATGATTTTTCGGCAAAAGCTATAAGTTCTTCGTCATTGTTTATAGTGCTCGCTGCAAAATTGGTTTCGAGACTAATTTCTCTAACATAAGATTCAATATCATTTTTCTTGTCGATTAGCATCAGCCATTCCTCATCTGCATGAGCGAAAAAAAGAGTTGGATGAGCACCAAACGAACCTTCGCTTGAGAGTACTAAATCTACATTAGTTTGATGCATAGCCCACAGACATTTGGCTCTTGCCGTTTCCAATGGTGAACTTTTTCTTGAAAGCTCACCTGAAAACGTACCAAAAATATCTGTGTCAAGTTGCGATGAAGTATAACATGTAACACCTAAGCCACTTTCAAATATAGGTGCTACTACTTTTTCCTTCCCATGCTTGGTAGCTATTAATAAACTTCTGCCTTGAAACATTGGTTACAATACCGGATGAATTTCAACAATTGATGTAACTTTCAATTTTAAACCAAGTGACTCTGCCTCTTTGATAATTTCTTTAACATCTCTAGTTGTTAATTTCAATTCCTCAATTCTATTGATTGAATGTGTTGCCTCAATGCCAAAGCGTTCCTGCATACTGAAAATCTCCAGCTGGTGGTACTGGATTTTACTATTAATAAGCGATAAAATAATGTTTTTAGCATCATTTGGATTAAACTCACCGTTAATGAGTTGTAGTTTTTGAGAAGCAATACTTTTTTCTACGTTGTTGAATTTGTTTTCCATGACATTTAATATTTAATATGAATCAGCAATTTTTTTAAAAGTGAACAAAACCAGCAGGATTCCAACTCCTGTGGTGAAAGAACCAATCCAGAATGCATGATTAAAAAGAGATAACATGACTCCAGAACTCATCATTAAAACACCGATTAATAAAATTTTTTTCATCTTATAGAGTTTTATTGCCCCTGCCCCATTGAAAAGGCTGGGAGATTGTTGAAATGATATAAATTTTCAGTTTTAATGACTTCTAAACCATGCTCATTTAGTAACATCAATATTTGTGGTATATGGCGAAAATCAAAATGAACATTTTCCAGAGGTAAGACTCTACAACGCCAGTGGTCTGTGCAAAAGGTTTCTTCAAATCCTTCTGGCCAAACTTTAATACCCCTATTGGTAACCATGCTTAATTTAGCAACATCTTTCAAACAGTTTTGAATACTCTCAGCTAAATCATCCGCTTTGTTCCCAGACCAGTGAATAAAAAAATCGGCTCCCACCAAGTCTTTTTGTTGTCTTGGTTTTCGTTGGTATTTTGGCAACTTAAATGCTGAACCCTCTTCAAAAAAGACGGGCTTAAGTTCTCTTGGGAGCAATCCAAGATTGGCAATGATAATATCTGCAAATTCTTTGGTTCCCACTTTTTCCTTGCTAACACCTTCTTTGAAAACATCATAGGTATGATAGCCATCTTCTAACGTTTTTAACCAAGCGTTTTGAATGTCTTCGGCAATACTTTGGCATCCAATATGATTTAACATTAAAACTGAAGCCTGAATTAATCCAGAAGGATTCGCCATGTTTTGTCCTGCTCGCCTTGGTGCAGACCCATGAATAGCTTCGAACATAGCACATTCTTCACCGATATTGGCCGAACCTGCTAGACCTACTGAACCTGCAATTTGTGCTGCCACATCAGATAGGACATCTCCATACAGATTAGGCATAACAATGACATCAAAAGCCTCTGGTGTGTCGGCTAATTTTGCAGCACCAATATCAACAATCCAATGCTCATTTTGAATTTCTGGATATTCTGAAGCAATCTCATTGAATACTTCATGAAACAATCCATCGGTTTGCTTCATGATATTGTCTTTTGTAAAGCAGGTTACTTTATTCCTTTTATAATGCTTCGCATATTCAAAAGCATATCTGATAATTTTTTCACATCCCGGACGACTTATTAACTTTAGACATTGTACGACCTCATCAGTTTGTTGATGTTCAATACCGGCATACAAATCTTCTTCATTTTCTCTGATAATGACTACATCCATTTTCGGATGTTTGGTAGCAACAAAAGGATGATAGCTCACACAAGGTCTCACATTGGAATAAAGTCCAAGAAACTTCCTTGTAGATACATTTAAGCTTTTATATCCACCACCCTGAGGGGTGGTTATGGGAGCTTTTAGGAAAATTTTATTTCTTCGAATGATATCCCAAGATTCTTTGGCAATACCACTTGAATATCCTTCGAGATAGACTTTTTCGCCAATTTCGATCTCATCATACTCAAGAGGAGCCTCAGCGGCTCTAAGGATTTTAAGAGTGGCTTCCATGATTTCAGGACCAATTCCGTCGCCTTTAGCAATTGTGATTCTTTTCATGTGAATTAATTTTCTGCAAATTTCAGAAGACAAAACCATATATTTTTATTTATATTTGTAATGATTTACATAAATATATTTTATGAATTACACCTTACACCAACTTCAAATCTTCCTTAAGATAACTGAAACACAAAGTATTACAAAAGCATCTGAGGAGCTTCATTTAACCCAGCCAGCGGTTTCAATTCAGTTAAAAAATTTTCAAGACCAATTTGACATACCTCTAACTGAGGTGGTTGGAAGAAAATTATACATAACTGAATTTGGTAAAGAAATTGCTTTAGCTACAGAGAGAATCTTGGAAGAAGTGGCAAAAATTAACCACAAGACCCTTGCCTATAAAGGTCAACTTTCAGGAAAACTAAGAATTGCCTCTGTATCTACCGGAAAATACATCATCCCATATTTCCTAACTGATTTCTTAAAAACAAATTCAGGAATTGAATTAGCATTGGATGTAACCAACAAAGCAAGAGTTATTGAAGCAATGGAAAATAATGAAATTGATTTTGCTCTCGTTTCATTATTGCCCAATAAAATTAACACCCAACAAATCGCTTTATTGAAAAACAAACTTTTTGTGGTCACTAAAAACGATAAAAAAATAAAAAGAGATCGAAAACATTTTTTTGAAAACAATCCCATACTTTTTAGAGAAAAAGGGTCTGGAACGAGAATTGTGATGGAAAATTTTCTAAAAGAAAGTGAAATTAGAGTCAATAACAAAATTGAATTGACCAGTAATGAGGCGGTAAAACAATCTATTCTTGCAGGTCTTGGCAGCAGTATCATGCCACTCATAGGTATTAAAAATGAATTATTAAATAAAGAACTTCAAATTATACCTTTCAAAGGATTTCCTATCGAAACAACGTGGTATTTAACTTGGTTAAAGGGTAAAAAATTCTCGCCTGTGGCTCAGGAATATTTAGATTTTATTTCAAGAGAAAAAGAAACTATTGTTCAAAACACTTTTGGCTGGTATGAGCAATTCTAATTAACAATCCAAAGTAAAACGGGCTTTGATGTTTTTTTTAAAAGCACATCTAACCGATGCATAAAATCATTGGAAACCGCAGGACAACCCCAACTCAACGGACTATACAGTGGATATATTTCAAAGTCTTGAACAGCTCCCCAGGAATGCAGCACTACCACTCTTTTTTCAGCATTTGAATTGCTGGTTTCTAATCCATGCAACCAGTATTTTACGTTAATTCCCCAACTACTATACTCCCTTTTTCCGATTTTATATTTTCCAAGTGAACTACAATGACTCCCATCTCTATTGCTGAATTTTGGAATCTTGTGTTTATTGGAATTTGATTCATAGACATCACATGCACCATGCGTTACCAAACCTTGTTCGATGACTTTTTGATCATTTAAATCCATAACAAAAAATCGATTTTTCCCGGAGTGAATGCTCATATCAACTAAAAAATAAAGTTTCTGATTCATTCCATTTCGCTCACAAAAGGTTTTTGCTTCTTGATGAATGGAATGATATTTTCTTTTGCTTTCAACAGAGTCCGATGGTTCTTTGCATGAAAAAACAAGAAATAATAGGGGAAGAAATTGTTTGTAAAAAAACATAAATACTATTTAACAAATAAACTCAAGGACACGCATTTTAGTATTTCTAAATATTTGATTAAATTTATCTAATTATTTTTAACTATTTTTGATTTATTAGAAAAAAATTAACAAATGATTCTACCTTGGCATCTGTATCTAATGGCCTTACTTTATTTGTTGGCAGGATTGAATCATTTTCGAAATCCTCGCTTGTATATCAAAATAATACCTCCTTTTTTCAAGAACCCAAAACGTATTAATCAACTCAGTGGGATAGCCGAAATCATTCTGGCCATTGCATTATGTATCCCAGTATTAACTCAATATGCTGCTTGGGGAATTATTCTTTTACTAGTGGCTATTTTCCCAGCCAATATTTATATGTTTTTAAACCAAAAAGCCTCCTTAGGAGTGCCTAAATGGATATTACTTTTAAGATTACCACTTCAAATTTTATTGATTTTTTGGGCTTATTATTACACATAGTAAACAATAAAAACAATTTTAAGAATTTTGAGAACCTTTTGGCTCATTTTAGAATTTTTGAAGTTTGAATTTTCACCCAACTCCTTCTTATTTTTAAAACTTATATAATCTAAGTTTAAAATCTATAGCTTAATATACGAGTAGAATCATAAAAAATCTACTTCAAAACAAAAGCCTACAAACAAGTATTAAATATTTCAAAAACAGCGGATTTTTGTTCGCTGTTTTTTAATTTTATACAATGAAACAATTGTTTGACGATACTCCAGTAATATGGAAGGTTCCCAATGCTGAAATAATCTATTATCAGCATTTTTATGAGGATTCAATTGCGAAAGACATTTTCGAAACATTATTAAATGAAACCCCATGGCGTCAAGATCCTATTAAAGTTTTTGGAAAAACCTACCCACAACCCCGTTTAACTGCTCTTTATGGGGATCAAAACCTAAAGTATGGCTATTCTGGAATTAAAATGAGTCCTTTGCCTTGGACAAAAACCTTGTGGGACATCAAAGAAAAAATTGAGACCCTTACACCCGTAAAATTTACTACTGTACTTTTAAACCTTTACAGAGATGGTAAGGACAGCAACGGCTGGCATGCCGATAATGAAAAAGAGCTTGGGTTAAATCCATGTATCGCTTCGCTAAGTTTAGGGCAGTCAAGAGTGTTTCGACTCAAGCACAATACCATAAAAGATGAAAAACTAAATATTGAACTTCAACATGGCAGTCTTTTATTAATGGGAGGTACGACTCAACATTTTTGGAAACATCAAATTGCTAAAACGGCACAACCCATGAAACCAAGAATCAATCTTACTTTTAGAGTCGTAATCCCTACTAGTTAATGGGTTTTGAATTCTGCTGATAACTTTTTAAATTTGATTAAAATTCATTGATGGAAACAATCATTCATTTTTTTGAAAATATATCTTCATTCCACCGCGGACTTATTTTGGTGGGAGGTATTACTGTTTTTTGGCTGATTGAGGATGTTTTTCCTCTTTTCAAAATGAAGTACCACAAATGGAAACACGCAGGTATTAATATTTTTTTTACCACCACAACCATAATCGTAAATTTTGCACTAGCTTTTGTATTATTACTTTCAGCAGATTGGGCCACTCAAAATAATATTGGAATTTTACAATGGCTCCCTGAAATGAACCCATGGTTCTTTGCAATAATTGGCTTGTTGTTACTGGATTTAATTGGTGCCTATTGGGTACATCTTATTGAGCATAAGATAAAATTTTTGTGGAGATTTCATCTCATACATCACACAGATACATGGATTGATACTACCTCAGCTAATAGACATCATCCAGGAGAAAGTGTTATTAGATTTGTATTTACAGTTCTTGGAGTCATCATTGTGGGAAGTCCGATGTGGCTTGTGTTTTTATATCAATCTTTGTCTGTGGTGTTTTCTCAATTCAATCACGCCAATATAACGCTACCTAAAAAAGTAGACAAATGGATGAGTTATTGTATTGTTTCTCCCGACATGCACAAAGTACACCATCATTACAAACTTCCTTATACCGATAGTAACTATGGAAATATATTCTCCATTTGGGATAGAATCTTTGGAACTTTTTCCTATTTAGATAGAGATCAAATTGTTTATGGAGTGGACACTCACATGGAGCCTAAAGAAAATAACGAATTAAAAACGCTTTTAAAAATTCCTTTTCAACCTTACAGACCACCTGAAGATTAAATTTTTGACAGAATCAAAATCGAAACGTTTTTTTTATTAATATTGATGTACAATTTAACGCAATGTTACATTTTAACTGTTTTTTTACCCCATGAAAAAAAGTAAACGAGCGGCATTAGATAGCGATCAATTAGAACGCGTTATCAGTATGGCACTTGAGGAACGCAAACCTTTTGAAGTAATTAAGGCTGAATTTGGTCTTACCGAAAATGAAGTAACAGAAATCATGAGAAAACGATTTCCAAAGGAAAAGTTTGAACTCTGGAAGAAAAAAGCTGTTGCAAGCAAACCAAAACCAAAACCTATAATCGATTTAGACGATGAGCTTGAAGGCAAATACTATATCAAGAATAAATTAGATTAAAAAAACAGACTTGATTAATATTGAGCTTATCCACAACTAAACAGTTGCCAAAATTATCAAAAGCTTATTTAAGACTGCAATAATTTACTGAAATTTGCATTAAAAAAAAACATGACTCTACAAGAAGTTGATAGAATTATAGAAATGGCTTGGGAAGACCGCACACCTTTTGATGCTATTAAAGCTCAGTTCAATTTGGCTGAACAAGAAGTGATCACTTTGATGCGTAGAGAACTTAAACCTTCAAGTTTTAGAAACTGGAGAGCAAGAGTGCAAGGACGCAAAACCAAACACCTTCAACTTCGCTCCGATGATGTCAATCGTTTCAAGTGTTCTCGACAAAAACAAATAAGTGGCAACAAATACCGAAAGTAATTTGTTGCCACTCGCAATTTTATAAATAATATTTTTAAAATTAATTTTTTACAACTCTAAAAACTTGGGTATCCTGGTCGAATTCAACCCTTACGATATAAATTCCAGAGGTAATTGAATTCCCTATCTTTAAGAAATTACCTGAGATTTTACTTGTGTTATGGTGTTCAACACAAGTACCAATTGAGTTAAAAACTCTAAGTTGCAAAGGCGTTACATCTTCTTCCCAATAAACAGTCAATGAATGATTAAAAGGATTTGGAAAATATTCCACCGCGGGCCGGTCAGCATCTGGAAAAGAAATTGAACAATCCTTACCTTCATAAAACAAAGTGGAACCTGAAACTCTCACCCAGACTCTAGCATATACAATGTCTCCGAAACTGTTTTCCGGTGGAAGATTAAAATCTAATAGTGAGAACTCATTAGTGGTCTTTGTAATGGTTTGTGATTGGTTATTTGAATAGGTTAATTCTATTCTGTAACGGTTGGCACCAGCGACAGGAGATACATAAAATGGTTGATCACCACTTTCTAAAACCAAACCAACTTCTCCATCACATCCTTCCAATCTTGGAAAAGGGGTGCTTCTCGTTGCAACCAAACATGATGCACCAAATGAAGTTTCAAGTGTGTTGAATGAAGTAGGATAAGTAACCAAAACCGAAATTAAGTACTCTTGATCAAAAGAAAATGATGGAATGTTCTGAACAAAACTCATTCGAAAATTAGCAACCTCTGATTCATAAAAACCAACATGTGTTACTAAGTCATCATCTAAAAACTCCACTTTAAAAATATACGTTTCTGCCAAGTGAACTGGATTACATCTAATAATGGAATTTGCTGATAAAATCTCAGAACCACAATGTTGAGTCAGTAATTGAGGAGGCAAAGGGGCTTCAACGGTTGAGATAACACATCCATTTCCAAAGGGCATCCACTCATCATCAATACGAACGGCAACTTCAATATTGTAAACGGTATTATACCTGCCATAGCCTGTTTCCATCAAATCAAAAAAACTCACCGACTTTTCAATTTCAAAATAACCTCCTCTAGTCATATTAAAAATTCTGAACCTATAACCGGTAACTGCACTCCCCTGAGATAGACTTGAAGCAGGCGGAACTATTGCTCTTATTCTTTGTCTAAAATTTGAAATTGTAGTGCCACAATCTGCAGGCCTGATAGTAGTATATACAACATCTGAATTGTCATCTAAGGCATCTTTGGCATTCAACTGAAATAGTGAACAACAAAATGTCATTACTAAAATTAGTGTAATTTTTTTCATAATTGGGTAGATTTGGAATACCAAAAATAAAATTTAATAGACAACTGTACATAAATAATCGATAAAAGTCGTTAATTTTATATTTTAACAGTTTTTTAGCTACTTTTTATAAGAGGTTTTTGTTAAAAGATTAGTGAACAATTATTAAAATACCATTTGCTATCTTTGAATTTCGAAATACTCACTTTAGTTGAATAATTCAACATAGAAACAATACTTCAAATAACTTTGAAAGCATTTCAAATTAAATTCAAGTTCATGAAAACTTTTATCAATACAGCATTTCTGTTAATTTCGACATTATTGTTCTCTCAAGAAATAACGGGAGATTGGAATGGAATTCTTGATGCTGGTGGAATGAAATTAGAAATTGGTTTTACCATTAATGAAAAAGAGGGAAAGCTATCTGGACACATGGATGTTCCTAAACAAATGGCATCCAAACTTCCACTAAATAAAGTGGAGTTTAATAATGGGGAATTACTACTTCAGTTAGCGATGGCAGGCATTGAATATACAGCAACTTTAAAAGATAAAACTACATTTGAAGGCACTTTCAAACAAGCCGGGCAAAAATTCCCATTGAATTTAAATCGTGGAAAAGTAAATGTCAAAAAACCAAACCGTCCACAGGAACCCAAAGCTCCATTTCCTTATTCCATTGAAGAAATAAGCTTTATAAATCCCATAGAAAAAAACAAATTATCGGGAACACTCACACTCCCAGAGGGAAAAGGCCCTTTTCCGGCAGCGATTTTAATTTCAGGAAGTGGTCAACAAAATCGAGACTCAGAAGTATTTGGACACAAACCTTTTTGGGTGATTGCAGATTATCTTTCCAGAAACGGTATTGCGGTGTTGCGGTTTGATGATCGCGGCGTGGGTGATTCAGATGGTGATTTAGAACATGCTACCTCAGAAAATTTTGCAGATGATGTCATCGGTGGCATTCAATTTCTAATGACTAGAAAAGACATTCACCCCAAAAAAATAGGCTTAATAGGTCATAGTGAAGGAGGTATGATTGCTCCCATTGCCGCTAGCAAAAGTAAAGAGGTTGCGTGGATGGTTCTCATGGCGGGGTTGGGCACTTCAGGTGAAAAAGTACTCATGGACCAGACCGAACTCATCAGTAGAGCCTCAGGATTGAGTGAAGAACAAATTGCTGTAAGTTTAAAATCAAATAATGTCTTGTATGATATTATCAAGAATGTTGAGGATCTTAATCATAGAAAAGAGCAGTTATTTATGGGTTTAAAAGAAAGTTATGATTCAAATCCCCAAACTGCTGAACTTGAAGAAATTCAAAAAAACCAATTAATTGAAGTACAATTAAACATGATCAGTAGCCCTTGGTTTGCCTATTTTCTGAACTATCAACCCGAAAAATTCTTGACGGGCTTTAAAAAACCAGTTCTTGTAATTAATGGAACTTTGGATTTACAAGTGCCCTACGAAGCCAATACCCAGGGCATTAAACAAGCGTTGGAAAAAGGTGGAAACAAAAAGGTGACGGTGACCATTTTTGAAAAAATGAACCATTTATTTCAAAAAAGTGAAACCGGAAACCTTTCTGAATATGAAGAAATTGAAACCACTTTTGAACCCGAAGCATTGGAGGAAATTTTAAGTTGGATTAAAATACAAACCAATTTAAAATGATGAACAAACCCGTAATTCATTTAAAAAAAACAAAAACAGATTTTTTTCTTGGTATTTTAACGGTAGTACTATTAGTCTGTTTTTGGGGAATATCCATTTTCTACTATCCATCATTAGCAGATGAAATCCCTATTCATTTTGATTACAAAGGTGAGGTTGATAATTATGCAAATAAAGAAACAATTTTTCTTCTTCCATTAATTGGCACTATACTTGTTGGCTTCCTCACCTTAGTAAGTAAAAATCCTGAGACTTTTAACTACTCTGTGGAAATAACAGAAGAAAATGCCGAACGCCAATACGGAAATGCCCTTTTGATGATGAAAACAATGCGGTTGGTAATACTATTTGTTTTTATGCTCATAGAATGGGAAGTAATCCAAATCGGATTAGGTAAAAGTAAAGGTTTAGGTGCTTGGTTCTTACCCTTTTTCTTAGCTGTAGTTTTTGTACCAATTATATATTTCGTTATCAGATCCAAAAAATTAAAGTAGGATTTTGACGTTATTTAATCATAAGTCATCTGAAAAATAACTTTTATTTGTAACTATTTTCGAATTTAAAACACCAATGATAAAAATAAATTTTATGTCAACTTCTTTTAAAAAGTACTTTTTCGGTTTTCTATTTTTATGTATCAATGTAACTTTTCAAGCCCAAAACAAACTTCCAGAGGTTAAAGTGACCATGGACTTGATAAATGTACAACAAGACCAAGTGACTGTCTCTGTTTTTCCACCCAAAATAAATGTTGACGAAATCATTTTTTACATCCCTAAAATTGTTCCTGGTACCTACGCCATCAGTGATTTTGGAGCATTTATAGAAAATGTAAAAGCTTTTGACTCCAAAGGAAAAGAGCTTCCCGTTGCCAAAATGGATGAAAACAGTTGGAAAATCAGTCAAGCAAAAAAATTGTCGAAAGTGTCCTACCGCGTTAACGATACCTTTGACGTGGAAGAAGAGCATGATATATTTTCTCCTTCAGGGACCAACATTTTGGCAAATGAAAATTTCTTGTTGAACATGCACGGCTTTGTGGGCTATTTCAAAGGCATGATTGAACATCCTTACCGGGTTGAAATCTCAAAACCAAAGCATCTATATGGAGCCACTGCTATGATAGACCTTGACCCAAGTGACACCAAAGATGTGTTCCTAACGAGTCGTTATGCTGAACTGGTGGACAACCCGATTATGTATTCTAAACCGGATTACACGACTTTTACAGTGGACGATATGGAAATCATCATTAGTGTGTATTCACCTAATGGGATATACAACGCAAAACAACTCACTCCAGACATGGAACGGATGATGCGTGCTCAAAAAAAATTCCTTGGAACGATTGATGATACCAAAAAATATGCGATTTTATTGTATTTGTCTGATTTAGAAATTCCCAATGCACAAGGGTTTGGAGCTCTTGAACACAACACCTCCACTGTGGTGATTTTACCCGAAAGAATGGATGAAGAATACCTAATCCAAACCATGATTGATGTAGTGTCTCATGAATTCTTTCATATTGTAACTCCTTTAAATGTACATTCCAATGAAATTCATTTTTTCGACTTTAACAGTCCGAAAATGTCGGAACACCTTTGGATGTATGAAGGTATTACAGAGTATTTTGCCAATCTTTTTCAAGTGAATCAAGGTCTCATCGATGAGGAAGAGTTTTTCTCAAGAATGGCTGGAAAAATTCAAAATGCAAAACAATTCGATGACACGATGCCTTTCACGAAAATGAGCCGCGAAGTTTTAAAAAAACCCTACAAAGACAATTATTTGAATGTATATGAAAAAGGAACACTGATTGCGATGTGTATGGACATCATCATCAGAGAAAAAAGCAATGGTGAACGAGGAATTCTTGACCTCATGCAAAAACTATCCAAAGAATTTGGGCAGTCTAAACCTTTTAGTGACGATGAATTGTTCTCCCGAATTGTAGCTCTTACGTATCCCGAAATAAAAACGTTTCTTGACACTTACGTTGATGGCACTACTCCAATTCCCTATGGCCAATTTTTTGAAAAAATGGGGGTAGGTTTTACTACAATGACGCGAAAAGGCATTCCCTTTTTGAAGGGGCAAGTTCCATACATTTCTATAAATCCTCAATCCATGGAAATTATGATTATAGAAGGTGATGAGCTCAACGACTTCTTTAATACCTTGGGATTAAAAGGCAATGATACGATTGTAAGTATCAATGGAACATCCTACAACTATGATAACATCTATGATATGTTGATGGAAAGTATGGGTTGGAAAGATGGTGATGCTATTGAAATGGAAATAAAAAGAGATAACAACAAAAAAACCATCAAAGGGAAAGTGGTAATGCCATCAGAAAGTTACGAAGGGTTGAGTATTACTAACGAATCAAAAAGCAAACTTAAAGAGGCTTGGTTGAAGCAATAGTTTGAAACTTCATCTAGCAAAATCAAAATTTCAACAGGAAATTTGAGTAAATAATGCTATTTTGCAACCAAATCCATATACATGTTTTTGATACCTTACTTTACTGAAGATACGATCGTTTTTGGAATCCTGATGGTGTTGTTGGGATTGGTGTTTTACACTTCTAATATCGATAATGGTTTTTGGAAAAAATTCTATACTCTTTTTCCGGCTCTTTTAATGTGTTATTTATTGCCCTCCATCTTAAGCTCATTCGATATTATCTCACCCGAATGGATTGAAGTCGATGCAGACGGCAAAGAAGTCACCAAAAAATCCCAGGTATACTATATTGCCTCTCGATTTCTACTTCCCGCAGCCTTAGTACTGATGACCTTGAGTATTGATCTTAAAGCTATGTTTAAACTGGGCCCGAAAGCCTTAGCCATGTTTTTTACAGGTACTATTGGAATCG
>JBKBOP010000009.1:0-32756 GCA_046293575.1 Flavobacterium sp.
TTGAAGCTCATTATTTTTGTCCTGTAACAATTTATTGCTTTGGGTTCTAAGAATGTTATTTTTATATAATGACAAACTCAAAAGGGATAAAATTGAAATTAATGCAATGCTTAGTATGCTAATGAGTTTTGAAAATTTATTAGCTCTTTGTTGTTCTTTGTTTTCTTTGTCCAATTGCTCAATTTCTTTGAGTCTTTCAGCTTCTTTAAAACTCATAAAATCATCTACTCCAATCCTTTTCTCTTTGATTTCTTGAATGGAATCTTGAATGGCTACATACCTTTTTAAAAATTTATATGAGTTATTGATGTCTAAATTCTTTTCGTAAATGTCACTTAAAGATTTAGTTATTTTAGCTCTTAACTCCCATTCACCGTTAATTTTACTAAGTTCGTTGGCTCTGTTGAGATAATTTAAGGCAAGGTTAAATCGTTTTTGATCTTCTTCAATTAATCCTAAATAATACAACGCCTCTCCTTTAAGTTTATACAAATCTTGTTCATCAGGCTGGGCAATTATTTGATTAAAAAGTTTAGCGGCTAGATCATTTTTTTTGTTCAAGTATAAAACGATTCCTTTTTGTAATTTGACTAAATCTCTTACTCCAGGAATCTTGATGATATCATATACTTTTTCTGCTTCTTCAAAATAGCCTTCTGCTTTTTTCAATTGTCCTTTCTCAATATAACATTCGCCAAGACTATAGTAGGCATAACCAAGATTGGCTGTGATTTCACTTTCTTTATACAATTCAATGCTTTGTTCAAAAGCCGCTATGGCATCGGTGGTTTTTTTTAATTCTTGATAGACATTACCAAGAAATAAATAGGCATCTGCTAAAGGGTCTTTATCTTGATTTTTCTCGGCATAAGAAATTGCTTTTTTCAAAAACTCCATCGAACTGCGATAGTTATTGTTTTTTAAATGAAAATTTGCTAAATCAATATAATGGGAAGTACTATCTGATACTTTGTCGGTATTCAGAGTGTTTTGCCCGAAGTTGAACAAGTTCAAAAACAGAAAAGCAATTGTAAGAGAAAGCCTCATACAGATAGTTAAATTTTACAAGGTAAATGTAAATTATTTATTTGAAATTTTTGATATAAGATTTATCAATCTGGACGAATAACCAATTTCATTGTCATACCACCCTACCACTTTTACCATTTTGTCAATTACGGACGTGAGTTGTGCGTCAAAAAGACAAGAGTGCTGATTTCCAATGATGTCAACAGAAACAATGGGAACTTCAGTGTAATCCAAAATTCCTTTTAATTCATGGTTAGATGCATGTTGAAAAGTTTTATTAATGGTTTCTATGCTCACTGCTTTTTTGACATAACACGTAATGTCTGTGAGCGAACCGTTTGGTACGGGTACTCTAATACCACTTCCTCCTAATTTACCCTCTAAATGAGGGAATATTTTTGTCAATGCTTTGGCAGCTCCCGTGGTGGTTGGAACAATAGATTGAGCCGCTCCACGGGCTCTTCTTAGATCTTTATGAGGTTGGTCATGAAGGCTTTGATCGGTAGTGTAGGAGTGCACCGTTGTTATATAGGCTTGTTCAATGCCACACAATTCATCAATGATTTTGATCATGGGTGCAGCATTATTGGTCGTACAGCTGGCATTTGAAATAACTGTTTCGGTTCCATCCAAAATATGATCATTCACACCCAATACGATTGTTTTAATATGGTCGTCTTCAGGTGGAGCAGAAAGTATAACTTTTTTTGCCCCAGCTAGGATATGTTTTTCTACTTCAATGAGGGTTTTAAATTTCCCTGTAGCTTCGATAACGATATCAATATTGGTCCAAATGAGTTGTTCGAGTTGTTTTTCTCTGGAATACTTTATTTTTTTTTCGTTAATAATGAGGTAATCTTCACTTGCAGAAACATCCGCATTCATGATACCGTGTATGCTGTCATATTTTAAAAGATGGGCCATGGTAGTTGCCTCTGCAATATCATTAATGGCCACAACTTCAATAGTGGGATGTTCCCATAAGAGTCGAAATAAATTCCGACCAATACGTCCGAAGCCGTTAATAGCAATGTGCGTTTTCAATTTTTTAATTCTTGGTTGGTGAGTGCATAGTGATAAGTACTGAGTTCATCTTACTATGACATTAATTTTATTTTGGATGTACAATTTAATTCATTAAAACGCTAAAACATACAAACTAAAACTAAAATGGTAAATCAACATTTTTTTTGATTAAAACTGATATTCGATAACTGAAAACGGATTTAAAGTATATGTTTATGAGCATGATAAGAAGATCTCACCAACGCTCCACTTTCTACGTGTCTAAAGCCAAAAGATTTTCCAATTTCTTCATACTTCTGAAACTGATCCGGAGTGATGAATTCTTTCACAGGTAGATGTTTTTTACTAGGTTGTAAGTATTGACCAATAGTAACTACTTCAACATGATTGTTTCTCAAATCTTCCATGGTTTCGATAACTTCTGCTTCTGTTTCACCTAAGCCTAACATGATACCAGATTTAGTGCGGTGGGCTCCGTTATCTTTTAGATACCTTAATACTTCTAAACTACGGTCGTATTTCGCTTGGATTCTAACTTCACGAGTGAGACGTCTTACGGTTTCCATGTTATGAGAAATGACTTCTGGAGCAGCTTCTAAAATCCTATCAATATTTCGTGTGACTCCCTGAAAATCTGGAATTAAAGTCTCTAAAGTTGTTTGTGGATTCATTCTACGGATAGCCCAAATGGTTTCTTGCCAAATGATGGATCCCATATCCTTGATATCATCGCGGTCTACACTGGTGATGACTGCGTGTTTGATGTTCATGATTTTAATGGAACGGGCCACTTTTTCAGGTTCGTCCCAGTCCACATCTTCCGGTCTTCCTGTTTTTACACCACAAAAACCACAAGAGCGTGTGCAGATATTTCCAAGAATCATAAATGTGGCAGTTCCTTCTCCCCAACATTCTCCCATATTTGGACAACTACCTGAGGTACAAATAGTGTTAAGTTTATATTTATCAACTAAACCACGAAGTTCTGTATATTTTTGACCGGTGGGTAGTTTTACCCGAAGCCATTTGGGTTTTCCAACAATTGGAGGAGCGATTTGTGTTGCCTGATCCATGTTCTAATTTTTTTAATGTCGCAAAGATAGCAAATCAAATTCTGTGAAACTTCAGTGAAACATTTTTATGAATTTGTTAGCAATCCATGAACGTTTTAAAATGGATTATTTCTTCCTTTTGGAATTCTTAATCACCTCTGCCAACAGCTTTTTTGCTCTTAATAATTTGATTTTGATATTTGACAAAGGTTCATCCAGTTGACTAGCCATTTCTTGATAGGATAATTCCTGAAAGTACCTCAGCTGAATAACCTCTTGGTAATGAGGCTTGAGTTCTTTGATATATAGTAGTAACTGCGAAAGGTTTTGTTCAGTGATAATTTGGTCTTCGGCGGAAGGAGAGTCATCAGCTACATTCTGAGCATGGTCTTCATCTTGTTTATTCAAGCCGGTAAACATTGAAGTTTTTTTCTTTCTTAGCATATCAATGTGTACATTCTTAGCGATAGCGATTAACCAAGTGTTGAATTGGTATTCTTCGTTGTATTGTACAAGTTTGTCAAATGCTTTTGAAAATGTTTCAATGGTAATATCTTCAGCATCGGTTTCATTTTCGGTACGTTTTAGCATAAAACCATACACTTCATTCCAATACTTGTCCAGTAAGGAAGTGAAGGCGACTTGGTCTCCGTCTTTGGCTCTTTGGATGATTAATTTTATTTCCAATGTACCGGTTTTGAAAAAAGATTTGTTATAAACACATTCCATTGAACCCAGATCAAGGATAGTTCCATAATGGGATAGAGGAAGATAACGTCGGTTTCCCTCAATTTATTGGCTGCTTTACCAATGACAATCCAAGAAAATAAAAATCTGAAACCAACCAATGCTGTCACCCAAATCCATTGATATTGTTGAATGAATAACAAGATTGCCAGTACGTAAAAAGCAACTTGACTTACATAAAAGAGTCCAAGTTGAAAACGGTCAAATCCTTTGTAATGTTTTGCTGTGGAGACGTGTCTGCGTTTTTGTTTAAACCAATCCTTAAAAGTAGTTTTTGGTTTTGAAATAGTGAAGCTATTTTGAGAAATACAAAGTGTTGTATTTTCAGATTTTGCAGCTTCATTAATGAAAAGATCATCGTCACCTGAACGAATTTTCATGTGATTAATAAAACCATTCACTTTAAAAAACTCTTCTTTTTTGTAGGCCATATTTCTTCCCACACCCATATAAGGCTTGCCGATAGAAGCCCATCCAAAATACTGAATAGCAGTGAGTAACGTTTCAAATCTAATGAGTTTGTTAAGAAAGGAACCTTTAATTTTTTCATAGGCTCCATAACCAAGAACAATGGTTTTCTTTAAGGTAAAATGCGAGGACATTTCCCTTAGCCAGTGATTAGAAACAGGCACACAATCAGCATCGGTAAATAAAAGGTATTCGTTTTTTGCTGCTTTGATACCAAGGGTTAATGCAAATTTTTTATTACCCCAGAAGGCTTCATTATTAACTACTTTGACCAGTTTTATTTTTGAAGATTCTTTTTCAAAAGCTTCGAATATTTCTAGAGTTTCATCGGTTGAGGAATCATCAATAAGAATTAGCTCAAAATCAGGATACTCTTGTTCCAGTAACTTAGGAACCAAAATTTTCACATTTTCGGCTTCATTTTTAGCACAAACAATAATAGAAACAGGGATTTTTTTTGGGTTTTGGAGGCTCACTTTTTTAAATGAGAAACTACCAAATACCAACAGATAATACATTGTTTGAAGAAAGACTACACCAATGAATGTGTAGAAAATCACCTCTTGTACCATAAAAGTTTATGAATGGGTTGGTTCGTTGCAGTCCTTCATTTGTTCGGGCGATTTACCACAATAGGAGCAATTATCACCATCTTTATTTAAGAACGGACTTTGACTGGCACACGTTCCAGCGAATTTGCCGTCTTTTTTGCCCCAGATTTTGATTGCAATTCCTGCGAATGCAAGTCCTAATAATCCGATGGTCAACAAAATTAGTTTCATGATATCCCTGTTGAAGTGGTGAAATTTTATGTTACAAAGGTAGTGAATTTTATACTTTAACAAAAATTCAATGGTGAAGGGAGTGTTAGATTTTCTATAAAATATTCACTTCGGTTTCAATATAAATACCAAAGTTGTCCCTCACTGTTTTTTGAATGGTAACGGCTAATTCCCAAAGTTCTTTTCCGGTGGCATTACCGTAATTTACTAATACCAAAGCTTGTTTTTCGTGAATACCTGCATCGCCATAACGTTTTCCTTTAAAACCAGATTGTTCAATTAACCAACCAGCGGGTACTTTTACGTTTTTATCACCAACGGGATAGTGAGGCATTTCAGGGAATTTTTCGACTAAAGTTTTATAATGTGTTATTGAAATGACGGGGTTTTTAAAAAAGCTGCCGCTGTTGCCAATTTTTTTAGGATCAGGAAGTTTGCTTTGACGGATATTCATCACGGCTTGACTCACCTCTTGAATGGTGGGGTTTAAAACTCCCATTGTTTCTAATTCAGATTTGAGAGCACCATACTCTGTGCGTATTTGATGAGGGGGTTTGGAAAGTTTCACACAAATTGAAGTAACGACTCCTTTGTTTTTGAGTTCATTTTTGAAAATACTATCGCGGTAATCAAATTTACAATCTTCTTTATGAAAAAGGTGTGTATCTACACTGTCAAAAAACATGAGTTCACAGGATTCAAAAACATCTTTGAGTTCCACGCCATAAGCACCAATATTTTGGATAGGAGCTGCACCCACAGAACCAGGAATTAATGAAAGATTTTCTAAACCACCATAATTGTGATCAAGTGTCCACATCACGAAATCATGCCAAGTTTCTCCTGCCATGCACTTTATCCAAACATGTGTGTCATTTTCGTTGACTACATGAATACCTTTCAACCCAATTTTGATTACTAAGGAATCAATGTCTTTGGTGAGCAACATATTACTTCCACCTCCCAATATAAATTTAGGTTGCTGTTGGTGTTGCATCAATGTTTCTTGTAGTTCTAATGTAGAGTGAACTTCAACAAACCATTTTGCTTTGGCATCAATTCCAAAAGTATTGAAAGGTTGTAACGAGATATCGTTATTCATTTTGTAAAAAGCAATTTGTACAAAGGTATAGATTAATTAACTTTTTAATCCTCTGTTTCAATGGCCCGATAAATAAAATCATTAAGCGGTTTAAGTACTTTCATGATTTCTACCACTTGATCAAGGGTATCTTGTTTGGTGATGTCCTGAGTTGAAAGGGGATAGGAAGCTGTAAAGCTTTTTAACTGCAACCAATGCAAAGCAGGGTGGTCTTTTTCATATCCTTTAGGTGCTGTTTTCAATACCTGATTTTCAGGTCGGTCTAAATCACTAAAATAGGCATGAAACTTTTTATCTTGAATGATTTGCTCTAAGTCTTCATGAAAAAAAGCAATTTCCTTTCTGATTTTTTGAAGTTCAGGGGCTTCGGGACACCATAACCCTCCAGCTACAAAAGTCTCCTCAGGAGAAATATGAAGATAATACCCTGGAGCATTTTTCATCATGCGGTTTTGTGACAACCAAATAGCCATATGGGTTTTATAAGGAGATTTATCCTTTGAAAATCGGATATCTCTATTGATTATGAAAGTGCAGTGTTTGACTTCAAGGGGTTCAAGCTTTGCATCAAAGGGCTTGAGATTTTTTAATAAAAATTCAATGACGGTATGATAGTTATTTTTATAGTCATCATACCTTTTTTTTTGGTCATGGAACCATTCTTTATGATTGTTATTTTTTAAGTCATCAAGGAATTGGAGTGTTTCTTTTCGAATCATTTTTTTAAATTAAAGTTCAAATATATTAAAACTCTGATGGGTTTGTTCCACTATTGCAACGGTTCGTTCAGGATGTGTATCGGAAATAAATATTTGTCCAAAAAGGTCGTTATTAACCATCTGAACTATTTTACTCACTCGAAACTCATCTAATTTATCAAAGATATCATCAAACAGTAAGATAGGTTTTTCACCACTTTGATGATGCATGAACTCAAACTGTGCTAATTTTAAGGCGATTAAAAAGGACTTTTGCTGACCTTGTGAACCAAATTTTTTAATGGGATGTCCATCGATTTCAAACAACAAATCATCTTTATGCGTCCCACAGGAGCTGTACTGCAAGACTTTATCTTTATCTAAATGGGATGAAAATAACTCTAAAAGTGATTTTTCAAACAACTGACTCTCATACTTCAAATCCACCTGTTCATTTCCGCTAGAGATATTTTCATAATGTTTTTTGAAGATTGGTACAAAACCTTCCATAAAGTTTTTTCTTTTTTCAAAAATATGATGTCCCAAAGTGGCAGCTTGTTCGTTATAAATTTGCAACGTATCCTTTTCAAAGGTTCTATTTAAGGCAAAATACTTTAGAAGTGCATTTCTCTGAGCTATAATTTTTTGATATTGAATGAGGTGAAACAAGTAAGTGGTATCTGAGGGAGCAATCACACTATCTAAAAATTTTCTTCGGGTTTCACTTCCATCAATGATTAAATCTCTGTCATAAGGCGAGATAATAACCAATGGTATAAAACCTAAGTGCTCCGAAAACTTGTCATAGAGTTTGCCATTTCTTTTCAGACTTTTTTTTTGTCCTTTCTTCAGGCTGCAAACGATGTGTTCTTCGCGTTCCTTTTTTTCAAACAATCCTTCAATGAGAAAAAAATCTTCGCCGTGTCTGATATTTTGTAAAGATTGCGGATTAAAATAGCTTTTTCCGTAGGCTAAATGATAGACAGCATCCAATATATTGGTTTTGCCTACTCCGTTTTTCCCCACAAAACAATTTATGGTCGCGTCAAAGGCCCACTTGTTTTCGGAGATGTTTTTATAATTCAGAAGGGTTAATTCTTTCAGGTGCACAGTAAAGTATCAGTTATTCAGTGATATACAATGAATGTCTATCTCAAATTATTTCTCATGCAAATTATTCAAAATAATCCAAACTTTCCCTTTACTTTATGGATAAAAATTTTATTTTTGCCGCTTAATTAATTTAGATTAAATGGCAACATATAATAAAAGAGGTTATAAAGCTCCGAAACCAAAAGATATATCAGATATTGAAGATAATATTGATGTTGATGCAAAAGACAGTACTACAGCAGAGGTTTTCAGTACTTTAGACGAAAGTGCTAATAAAGCTGAACAATGGGTGGCTAAAAACCAAAAGACTATTTTTGGTGTTGTAGGTGCTATTGCATTATTGACCGTTGGTTATTTTGTATACAGTAAGTTTATCTCTGAGCCTAAGGAGTTAACGGCTGCAGAAGAAATGTTTGTGGCACAACAAAACTTTCAAGCGGCATTGGATGCACAAGGTACCGCCAAAGACAGTTTGTTTACCTTAGCTCTTAATGGTGCTGATGCCAAATATGGTTTTGTGGAAATTGCTAAAGAATATTCTGGAACAGATGCTGGAAATTTAGCTAACTATTATGCGGGTATGGCTTATTTGAATATTGGTGACAATGTGAAAGCTATCGAGCATTTAGATAAATTTAAATCAAAAGATTTGATTTTAGCTCCCTTAGCAAAAGGGGCTATTGGCGATGCATTTGCTCAGAAAAACCAATTGAAAGAAGCTCTTGATTATTATGTGAAAGCTGCACAAATGAACGATAATGATGTAACAGCACCTCGTTTCTTTTATAAAGCTGGTCAAACCGCTTTGGTTTTGGGTCAGAAGGCAGATGCTTTAAAATATTTTACAGAAATTAAAGATAAATTTGAGACGTCTCCAGAGGCTAGAAATATCGATGGTTTGATTGGATTATCTCAATAGTATGGCTACAGAGAATAAAAATCTATCTCAATACGACAAATCACAACTCCCAAACGTTAGTCAACTTTCGTTTGGGATTGTTGTTTCTGAATGGAACGATGATATCACAGAAGGTCTCTTTAATGGAGCTTATGATACATTAATTGATAATGTTGTCGCTCCTAAAAATATTATACGATGGAATGTTCCCGGAAGTTTTGAATTGATTTATGGTTGTAAAAAAATGATGGAGCAACATCCAAATCTAGCTGGAATCATTGCTATTGGTAGCGTCATTCAAGGAGAAACCAAACATTTTGATTTTGTTTGTGAAGGGGTAACACAAGGGATTAAAGATTTGAATCTACTCGGAAAAATGCCTGTTATTTTTTGTGTACTAACCGATCAAAATAAACAACAATCTCTGGACAGAAGTGGAGGAAAACACGGAAACAAGGGCGTTGAAGCAGCTGTAGCGGCCATTAAAATGACTGCACTAGGAAAATAGTCATTTCATAGGTGATTGTTAACAATTTTTAACCTGCTCTTCTCGGCATTGTTTTTGTTTTTAAGTACCTTTGAAAATCTGTAAAATCATGGGATTACTTAAACTTAGAAAAAACAAAAAATACAGCTATACTCCTCGTTACTATCAAACGGAGAAGGAGGGAAGTCCTTTTAAAATGGAACCTATGTTCAATGGCTATCGAAAAACTGTAGGCAACCAAGGCGGACTAAAAGCCAAATTTTTTGCAGCTATTGACGATTTTAAGTCACAAACAGATACAAGGTCTAATCGCACCCTTTTAGTGATTATAGGTGTTCTTATTTTACTTTTTTTAATTATCATCGACTTCGATTTATCTATTTTTAAGCCACAATAATGTCCAATGTCATTCAGTTACTTCCAGATCATGTTGCCAATCAAATTGCTGCTGGAGAAGTAGTACAACGCCCAGCTTCTGTGGTGAAGGAATTGCTTGAAAATGCCGTTGATGCTGGAGCTTCTGATGTCAAACTCATAGTGAAAGATGCCGGGAAATCACTTATTCAGGTAATTGACAATGGTGTGGGCATGAATGTGACTGATGCACGTCTTTGTTTTGAAAGACATGCAACTTCCAAAATCAGACATGCCGAAGATTTATTTGCCATTCACACTAAAGGATTCCGTGGTGAGGCATTAGCTTCAATTGCTGCTATTGCTCATGTGGAGATGAAAACCCGCCAAGACCAAGAGGAACTAGGAATTCATATCATCATTGAAGGAAGCAAGGTGATTTCTCAAGAGCCAGCCGTTACTCCGAAAGGCACTTCGTTTGCTATAAAAAATTTATTTTTTAACATACCCGCCCGTAGAAATTTTCTCAAGTCAGAAACGGTGGAGATGCGTCATGTGGTGGATGAATTTCAAAGGGTGGCATTGGCACATCCGAATATTCATTTTTCACTCATACATAATGGTTCGGAGCAGTATCAGTTAGCCGCTTCTAATTTACGACAACGCATAGTGAATTTATTTGCTGGGAAAACCAATGAAAAACTCGTTCCCGTTTCAGAACAAACCGATATTGTTACCATTAACGGTTTTATTTTGAAGCCAGAATTTGCCAAAAAAACCAGAGGAGAGCAATTCTTTTTTGTAAACCATCGGTTCATTAAAAGCGGTTATTTACACCACGCTGTGATGTCTGCTTTTGAAGGGCTATTAAGAGATGGTTTGCAACCTGGATATTTCTTATACCTTGAAGTGCCGCCACATACAATCGATATTAATATTCATCCCACTAAGACCGAAATCAAATTTGATGATGAACATGCTTTGTATGCCATTTTAAGGTCTTCAATCAAGCATAGTTTAGGACAATTTCAAGTGGCCCCCGTGTTAGACTTTGAACACGATCCTAATCTTGTGACACCCTACCATCAAAACAACACCAAAGCTCCCTTTCCTACCATTCAGGTGGATACTGATTTTAACCCATTTGCATCTGAATATAAAGAGACTCATTTTAAAAGAAACACTGGAAATAGCACTTTTAGAGTGCCAACTACTGAAATGCCAGCATGGGAAAGTTTATATGTAGGATTAAAACAAGAAGAATTTTCGAATGGAGAAATTTGGGAGGAAGAAACTAAAGAATCTTCTCTTTTTGAAGATAAGAAGGTAGAAGCTGTAACGTCTTCGGTTTGGCAGGTTCATAAAAAATACCTGATGACCCAGATTAAATCGGGATTAATGGTTATTGACCAACAAAGAGCACACCAGCGAATTTTATACGAACAGTATTTAACCTTTATTACTCTCCAACAAGGAGCTAGTCAACAGTTGTTATTCCCGTTGGAGTTGTTTTTTTCTCCACAAGAAATTAGTACGTTACATGAAGTAAGGGAATCATTAGTCAATATGGGCTTTGTGTTTAGTAGATGGGCAGACGACCATGTGGTTGTGGAAGGTATTCCAGTGCAAATGACCGAAAGTCAGGTGATTATTGTTTTGGAAGATTTAATGCAACAATTGGATAATGGCACCCATAAAAATGATTTTAGTTATAATGATGCCATTGCCAAGTCTATGGCCAAGTCTTTAGCAATTAGAACGGGTACGGCGATGACGGAACAGGAACAAGAACATCTCATCAATAGTTTATTTGCTTGTAAAGAACCTGGGACATCTCCCTTTTTTAAACCCACATTCATCACCTTTCCTCTTGAGGAATTAGATAAAAAATTTAGTTTATGATGCGAATGACTGAAGCAGTAAAACAACTGCTAATCATCAATGTTATTTTTTATGTTGGATCCAATTTTATTGCTCCGGCAGCCTATGATTTATTGGCTTTGCATTTTTTTCAAAATGATGGCTTTTATCCATGGCAGTTGATTACCCATATGTTTATGCATGCCCAGTTTCCTCATTTGATGCACATCTTTTTTAATATGTTTGGATTGGTCATGTTTGGCACCGCTCTTGAACATATTTGGGGTTGGAAGAAATTCGTTTTCTTCTATATTTCTTGTGGATTGGGAGCTGCTCTTATCCATACCGGAGTGCAGTATTATGAAATTCAATCCATACTCAATGAGCTTAAAATAATGAACATCTCCGATTTGGATATGAAGACTTTATTAAACATTGACTATCGTGCCTCCTTTGATAGTTTTGGAAAGATAAAATCCGGTCAGCTTAGTGACTTATTAGAAAAGTATAATTTTAATCAAGAGCAATTTAACTCGCTTTCATATGGTATTTCTAAGTTTCAATCCACTGCTGTGGGTGCTTCCGGTGCTTTATACGGAATTTTAGTTGCGTTTGCATTTATGTTTCCCAAAGCAGAATTGATGTTGCTTTTTCTTCCTATTCCCATAAAAGCGAAGTACTTTGTACCAGTCTTGGTGGCCATTGACTTATATATGGGGATTTCTGGGACTTCCTTGTTTGGAGGCGGGGGTATTGCACATTTTGCACACGTAGGAGGTGCTTTAACCGGTTTTCTAATGATGTGGTATTGGAAAAAATCTCAGTTTAAAAAGAATCGATGGGATATTTAAAAATTGAATTATGAGTTTCTGGAACGAAATAAAAATGCAGTACCGCATGGGCGGCGTGGTAGAAAAGCTCATTTATATGAATGTGGCTTTGTTTGCTGTTCCTTTCGTATTGACAGGTATATTATCACTTTTCAGCATACGATTTGGGTTTATTCCTTGGGTGAGTTTATCTTCGGATCCTTCTGATTTACTTTGGAAACCTTGGTCAATTTTAACCTATGCTTTTTTTCATTCAGGTATCTTTCACATCCTTTTTAACCTGATTATTTTTTATTTTATATCTCGCTTGTTTCTTACTTATTTCACCCAGAAACAGTTACTCAATGTCTATTTGGTGGGAGCATTGTTTGCTGGTAGTGTTTATATCATAAGTTATCTCATCTTTCCTGCACTAATAAGTTATAAAGCCTCTTTGATTGGAGCCTCAGGATCTGTGATGGCGGTCATGTTTGCAACCACCACATTTGCACCTCAAATGCAAGTGCGTTTACTACTCATTGGAAATGTAAAGTTGTGGCAAATTGCTTTATTTTACTTAATTATAGATTTGATAAGTTTGAGTTCTTCCAATACCGGCGGACATATTGCACATTTGGGTGGTGCTTTGTTTGGGTATCTGTTTGTTAAAAACATCCAACGTGGAAATGATATAACTGCATGGTTTGGTGGATTTATGGATTATGTCGCTAATGGTTTTAAAACAACAAAAAAGGAAAAACACTTCAAAAAGGTGTATCATAATCCCACGCCTAAACCAAGTCCGAAACCTTCAAAAGATAAAACGCAACAGCAAATTGATGAAATCCTTGATAAAATTAGTAAGTCAGGATATGATAGTTTAACCAAAGAGGAAAAAGAATTTTTGTTTAAGGCAGGTAAAGATTAGCCTCGCCATGAATACTTTTATATATTGTTAAGCGTTTTCTATAAGCATGAAAAAACTGGGGATTTTTAATAAAATTGTTTACATTCTTAACCTCGGTTTGACCGTGTTGTCGTTGTTGGCCTATTTACTTCCTTTTTTTGCACCAAAACTGTTTCCTATACTTTCTGTCCTGACTTTGTTTTTACCGTTGATGCTCATTCTTAATGCTTTGTTTTTTTTATTCTGGTTGATACAATTGAAGCGTCAAATGTTGATGTCTGCCATCGTGTTGTTGATTGGATTACCTTTTATCAATAAGTTTTATCGTTTCACATCCAAAAGTGTTGAACCAGTTGAAGATGAATTTACGTTCATGAGCTATAATGTTAGACTTTTTAATTTGTTTGAGTGGATTCCAAAGCATGATGTTAACCAACCCATTGCTTCTTTCATAAAAGAACAAAATCCGGATATCATTTGTTTTCAAGAATATTCTGGAAATCACACCATTGATTTTAAACTTTATCCTTTTTCTCATGAGGAGATTCGTGGGAAGTCTTCAAAATATGGTCAAGCTATTTACTCAAAATATCCCATCATTGATAAGGGGCATATTCCATTGAATCATTCAGATGTTCGAGCTATTTATGCGGATATTAAAAGGGGAAAAGACACGTTGAGAGTCTATAGTTTACACCTGCAATCAATAAAAATCACTCCTGATATTCACGAAATTGAGAGCAATCCTTCTGGGGGAGTAACTCAGGAACGTTCTTTGAAAATGTTGAGAAGTTTAAGTACCGCTTTTCGTGAACAACAACATCAAGCAGAGATTATTCAACAACATCGAAGCGATTGTCGTTATCCAGTTATTATTTGTGGGGATTTTAATAACAGTGCTTTTTCTTATGTCTATAGAAATATTAAAGGAGAATTGAATGATACTTTTGAAAAAGCAGGTAAGGGGTTTGGAAAATCTTATAATTTTAAATTATATCCAGCTCGAATAGATTTTATTTTTGCTGATAAAAAATTAGAGGTAAGAACTCATAAAACTTTTCCAGAGTTTGTTCATTCAGATCATTTCCCTTTAGTTGCTAAATTTTCCTTTAGGAAATAGTTTCAGGAAAGGGTTGGTTTTTTAAATACTCCAAGGCATACCTACCTTCACTACATAACAAATCAAATATAGATAAGTTTTCGAGAAATCCGAATCGATCTTCAAATACTTGAGTGTAGGGTTCGTTTTTAAAAAAATCTTTTTTACCATTGACCAAGGGTCTTACATCTACAACACCTTCAACTTTGTGAAAATATTCAGTTGTTTTTTTATAGGGAATAGTGATGCCAAGACAACTATTGATGATTTCAAAGAGTTCAAAGTTCAAATCGAGTAGAAAAGGGTGTTTCTTCTTAAATATTGGAATAAATTCATCTTCAAAATATTCAAAAAAAGGGGAAGAACGATAAGCGGCTTCCAAGGATTTAAAGTGTTGTTTTTGCCAGTTTTCGCTATAATCAATTTTTACATCTTTGGTTTTTTGATGAGTTCCTCTTTTCAAATGTTGGATGGGGACATACAACAACTGTTTTCCATTTGGACTATAGATGAAAGTTCGGTTGCGATGGGTTTGCTTCTGGAAGTGATCATCCACTTCAAAAGTAACCTGGTTAGATTGTACCAATGCAACATAATAGCTAATAGAAGGAAAATAGGTAGGGTAAACCAGTATCGCAGACATCCCTTACGCCTTTTTCTTTCGCTTGCGATAAAAGCTCCAACCATACCAGCCCAACACTAAAATGACAAAATACTTAAAGTAAGAAACCGGTTCGCCACTACCGCCCACAGTCGTAAACAATCGGTTCCATCTGATTTTATCCAAAGCTTTGCTCCAGGGGACGTTTTGGTCTAAACTCATCCATATAAACACCGGTTTCCCAACAATATGATCAGCGGGCACATAGCCCCAATACCGACTATCTTCTGAGTTATGGCGGTTGTCTCCCATCATCCAAAAATAATCTTGTTGAAAGGTATATTGCTTCGTAACTACGCCATTAATCCTGATGTCATCTCCCGAAACAGTTAATTGATTATGCTCATATTCCTTAATGATTCTTTCGTAAAAAGGAAGCGTCTCTTTATTCAACTCCACTGTTACTCCTTGTTTTGGAATATAAAGCGGTCCCATATTATCCACACTCCAATTTGATTTTGAATGAGGGAAAATAGCTGTACTCCCAACGGTGTCATTATTTTTTTCTATACTTTTTATGGCGGGGTTGGCTTTTAAACGAGCCGCTGTTTCGTCGGTCAAAGCAGCAAAACGAAGTTTGTCCACACCATCAAAGCCAAAACCATCAGTGATTTGCAACTCTTTGCGAAGGTAATCATCACTTAAACCTCTTACATCAGCAGTTACATTATAGGAGTATTGTAATTTTTGACGGTCATGTAAAGGAAGAAGTTGACCGTTAATATATACATCACCATTCACAATTTTCAGTGAATCCCCGGGTGTTGCTAAGCATCTTTTGACGTAATTAGAACGTTTGTCCAAAGGTTTGTCTACATGTCGTCCAGATGGATCCCTGAAAAAATACACCGTATCTGTGGGCCAATTAAACACCACGATATCATTTTTTTCAATTTTTTCAAAAGCAGGAAATCTTAAACTAGGGAGTTGAGGCCATTTAGCATAAGACCTTCCAAAAAAAGGCATGGTGTCATGCACCATCGGGAATGCCACGGCTGTAGAAGGAGTTCTAGCACCATAATGGAATTTGCTAACAAAAAGAAAATCACCCACCAATAATGATTTTTCCAAAGAGGAGGTAGGAATGTTGTAAGGTTGCATCACATACGTATGTACTATAGTAGCCACTATCACTGCAAAAATTATGGAACTAATAAAGTCTGCTGTAGCATTTTTAGGTTTTAAAGAACGGTCTTTGATGTGCTCAACCTTTTGAGTATAATTTACAAAATAAATGTAAAATCCCAGAGTGCCAACTCCAAGTAGGGTGTCAAGTGTGCTGTTTTTTCCAAAACTTCTAAGGGTTTCTACCCAAATTACAGGAAACATTAATAAGTTGATAATGGGCACAAATAATAAAATCACATACCACCAAGGGCGGTTGATGATTTTCATTAAAATAATAGCATTATAAATGGGGATTCCGGCTTCCCATGCTTTTCTCCCTACAATTTGGTATAATTTCCAAGTGCCTAAAAAGTGTATCACTTGGATAATTAAGAAAAAAATAAACCATTCATATAAAGCCATAATGTTCCGTTTTATTAATTAGCTGTTGGTATGAAACTCTTTAGAAAAGTTACAGTTCTTAGTAAAGTCCCAACACGTCTTTCATTGTATAAATTCCTTTTTTATTCACTATCCATTCTGCTGCGATAATCGCTCCAAGAGCAAATCCTATTCGAGAATGGGCAGTGTGTTTGATTTCAATAGTATCGATTTCAGAGGTATAACTCACTACATGAGTACCTGGTACATGATCAATCCGTTTCACATTGATTTTGAGGTCCTCTGATAAGGTTGGCTCATCCAAAGTCCATTGCTTATAATGACTGTTTTCAATGATTCCGTTGGCTATGGTAATAGCTGTACCACTGGGAGCATCTAGTTTTTGAGTGTGATGAATTTCTTCCATGGCAACGTCATAGTTTGCATGAGTGGCCATCAATTTAGCTAGATGCGAATTCAATTCAAAAAACAAATTTACCCCAAGACTGAAATTAGATGCATATAAAAATGCACCATTTTCTTTTTGACACAAATCAACAATATCGTTATACTTTTTTAACCAACCCGTAGTGCCTGAAATCACTGGAATTCCTGTGGTTAAGGCCTTTTTTAAATGAGGAACAGCAGCGTCGGGCACACTGAAGTCAATGGCTACGTGGGCTTGTTCTAAACCATCATAAGTGTCATCTTTTCTTTTTCGCAACACTATTTCATGGCCTCTTTCCACTGCAATTTTTTCAATTGCAAGACCCATTTTGCCATATCCTAAGAGAGCAATCTTCATTAAAATTTAAAATTTAAAGTGAGTCCCATCGTTTGTCGGTCTGAAAAATCATTTATGGGATAAATGTCCGGTCCAAATGATAAATTATCGCTTACATTGAATTGAAGTAAATGAGCATCCACATTGGCATCCACAATATTTAAAACATAAATACCAATGGTTACAAATAAGGATATATTTCGATTCCTTTGGTAAAGCCTTTGGGCATTTATCAATACGGTGTTTGAAAATTCAGGAAATTCATCATCGGTAAAACCTTCTAATCTTCTTTTATAAACATCTCGAAACTTTTTATATTCTTTATTATTTTCAGTATAGAAGTATAGTCCAGTTGCTAAACCTCCGTAAACCAATGGAATTTTCCAGTAGCGTTTGTTATAGGCTTGACCTAATCCGGGAAGGATGGCTGAATAAAAAGCAGCTTTTGAAGGAGCTAAAGGATCAATTTCTGTTTCAAAAATGCTGTCTTTTGCAATTAATAACGGTTCACTATTTTTTTGTGCCAATGCAGACTGGTTCAAAAGAAACAGACCCAACAAAAGAAATATTGGTGATTGAATGTTCACAAACCTTTGATTAATTTCAGTATTCGGTTGAATTCTTCTTCTGATGAAAAAGGAACTGTGATTTTACCCTTACCTCCAGGCAATACTTTGACAGTTACTTTAGTACCTAAATGTTGAATTAATGCTTTTTTGTCGTCGGATGCAACCACAAATCCGGATGCACTTTTAGTTGAAGTTCCTTTTTTATTGAAAGAACCTTCTTGATGATTCTTTACTAACACTTCCGTTTCACGAACAGATAGGTTTTCTTTGATAATTCTATGATAAATTTCAGACTGTACCTCTTCATCTTCGATAGTGATTAAAGCACGACCGTGTCCCATACTAATAAATCCATCACGAATTCCTGTTTGGATAATTGGGTCAAGTTTTAAAAGGCGAAGGTAATTGGCAATTGTCGATCGTTTTTTACCCACTTTATCACTCATCTGTTCTTGAGTAAGACCAATGTCATCAATCAATCGTTGATAGGATAATGCAATTTCAATGGGATCTAAATCAAATCTTTGGATGTTTTCCACCAATGCCATCATCAAAGATTCGTTGTCGTCTGCAATCCTGATATAAGCAGGAACGGTAGTTAAACCAGCTAGTTTTGAGGCTCTCAACCTTCTCTCCCCAGAGATTAGCTGAAATTTGTTAAAATCTAACTTTCTAACCGTGATGGGCTGTATAACGCCCAACTCTTTGATGGATAAAGCCAATTCTTGAAGCGATTCTTCATTGAAATGGGTTCTAGGCTGATAGGGATTGATTTCAATGGCTTCAATCTCTAATTCAATGATATTCCCTACTACTTTATCGGCATTTTTATCTTGTGCCGATTTGATATCGTTATCAGGGTCTTTGAGCAATGCTGAAAGTCCTCTTCCTAAGGCTTGTTTTTTGGTGGCTTGTGTCATACCGGTGCACTGTTTTTCTTAATGATTTCTTCTGCCAGGCTTAAGTAGTTATTGGCTCCTTTACTGGTAGCATCAAAATTAATAATACTTTCTCCATAACTGGGAGCTTCACTCAACTTAACATTTCGTTGGATGATCGTTTTAAATACCATATCATGAAAGTGTTTTTGTACTTCCTCTACCACTTGATTAGATAATCTTAAACGAGAATCATACATAGTGAGTAACATCCCTTCAATGTCTAAATCCGGATTGTGAATTCTTTGAACGCTTTTGATAGTATTTAATAACTTACCCAATCCCTCCAAGGCAAAATATTCACACTGAATGGGAATCACCACACTATCTGCTGCTGTAAGTGCATTTAAAGTAAGCAAACCAAGCGAAGGAGCACAATCAATGAGAATATAATCATATTCCTCTTTAATCGCTTCAAGAGCTTGTTTGAGCATGTACTCTCGTTGTTCTTTGTCGATAAGTTCAATTTCGATAGCAACCAAGTCAATATGGGCTGGTACAACATGCACATTGGGAGCAGAGCAAGGTAGGAGCACCTCTTTTATCGTTTTAGCATGCTCAAGCACTTGATAGGTGCCTGCTGTGATATTATCCACATCAATACCTAAACCTGAACTTGCATTGGCTTGTGGGTCGGCATCAATAAGCAGCACTTTTTTTTCTAAAACCCCTAATGAAGCGGCTAAGTTTACAGTGGTAGTCGTTTTTCCGACCCCACCTTTTTGGTTGGCAATGGCAATGATTTTACCCATGAAATTGTTACAAAATTTGGAACCGTAAAATTACAATTAATTGTGGGTTTTTCAACCGCAAGTTGTTAACATATGTTAATAGTTTCTGTGCGAAAAGGTTAAGATTTTAACCCTTGCTTTATTGACTTTTTTTGGCTTTAATGATCGCTTCTAGCATATCCCACATTTCTTCGGGAATTTGTTCTAATAAGTTGAATTGTCCAGCACCCTTAAGCCATTCTCCACCGTCGATTGTAATCACTTCTCCATTGACATAAGCAGAGAAATCGGAAACCAAATAGGCCGCTAAATTGGCCAATTCTTGATGATCGCCCACACGATTCAGAGGTACTTTTTTCGCCATATCGAATTTTTCAGCCAAGTCTCCTGGCAGGAGTCGGTCCCAAGCTCCTTTGGTGGGAAAAGGTCCTGGTGCAATGGCATTACTGCGAATACCGTATTTAGCCCATTCCACAGCGAGACTTCGGGTCATGGCCAACACCCCAGCTTTGGCAGTGGCACTGGGCACTACATAGGCAGAACCCGTCCAAGCATAGGTGGTTACTATATTTAAAATAACAGAGCTTTTCTGTTGGGTGTCAATCCAATGTTTTCCAAAGGCAAGGGTGCAGTTTTTACTTCCTTTAAGCACTATGTCGATAATGGTGTCAAATGCATTGGCAGACAAACGTTCAGTTGGTGAAATAAAATTGCCTGCGGCATTGTTCAAAAGAACATCAACTTTACCGAAATTTTTTAATACCGCTGCCAACATGGCTTCCACTTGTTCATAATGGCGAACATCGCATTGAAGAGGTAAACATGTTCCGCCTGTTTTTTGTTCCAATTCAGCTGCAGTTGTTTTTAGTTTTTCTAGATCTCTTGATGTGATGGCAACTTTAGCACCTAATTCAAGGAAATACTGCGTCATGGCTTTGCCCAATCCGCTACCACCCCCGGTGACGACAATTACTTTGTTTTCTAGGGCATTATCGCGAAGCATTTTTTCGGAGAAGTTCATAGAGCTTTATTTTAAATTTTAATGTATGTTTATTTACAAATGTAACAAAGTTGTAACTAACAAAATTGTAACCAACAAAGTTGTTACATACATTTATTTTAAATGATGAAGTTTTTCTGCTGCTTTTATTAGCATTGCATCATCTTTAGCAAAACACAGTCGAAGGCGTTTTAAATCTGTTTTTTGTTTGTAAAATACTGAAAGTGGGATGGATGAAACCCCACATTCTTTGACCAATCGTTTTGTAAAATCGATATCAGATTCATTCGAAATAGAGGCATAAGAAACCACTTGAAAATACGTTCCTTCGCAGGGTAATAGTTCAAAAGGACTTGAATGGAGGAGTTTACGAAATAAATCCCTTTTTTCTTGAAACCCTATAGCCACAGATGGAATCGAATAATTTGGTAGGTATTCGGCAATACAGGCTTGGGAGAGACTGCTTACACTAAATACCAAGTATTGGTGTACTTCTTTGATGGGATTCATCAAATTTAAAGGAGCGGTTAAGTATCCTACTTTCCAACCAGTGAGATGCATTGTTTTTCCAAAGGAGGAAACTATCACACTTCGATTTTTGAATTTTGGGCGATGAAGGATGGAAATATGAGGTTTTTCAAAAGTGAGAAATTCATAGACTTCATCAGCAAGGAGAATGATGTTAGGGTATTTTTCTAATAAGGTTTCTAGGGACTCAAAGTCTTTTTCACTCCAAACTCTTCCGGATGGATTATGAGGATTATTCATGATAATCATGGAAGTCCGTTCATTGAGATGTGTTTCCAGCAAATTAAAATCCACTGAATAATCTTCATCGAGAGATATCCGAATGGCATTGGCTCCTTTCAACACTACGGGAGTTTCATAACAATCATAAGCAGGGTCAAGAATGATAACTTCACTACCATAAGGTACGAGAGCTTGCACCGCAGTAAAAATCCCTTGAGTGGCTCCGGCAGTGACTAAAAGTTCCTCATTGGGATGTATTTGAACTCTATATTGTTTTTGAATGAGTTTGACAATTTCTTCAAGAAGTGGAGGATATCCCGCCATGGGCATGTACTGATGCACGGCTTCACTTGCCATTTTTTGCACGATTTCCACCATTCTTTGATCGGTATCAAAATTGGGAAACCCTTGCGAGAGGTTAATGGCATTGTATTCTTTAGCCATTTGAGACATGGTGGTGAAGATACTGGTGTGCATATCAGAGTGATTTCGGACTATTTTTTTTCATAATGTCCCAATGCAGAAAGAACAAAAACGGTGATTATGTTTTCATCAACACGATAAATTATTCTATCTTTTTGATTAATTCTCCTAGACCAATAACCACTTAGCTCATGCTTTAAAGGTTCAGGTTGACCAATTCCTAGGAATGGGTTTTCAGAAAGTTCAAGCAAGATTTTTTCTATTTTTTTAATACTAGCTTTATCACCAGATTTGTAGTGTTTCTCTAAATCTTTTTGAGCATCCGGTTTTATTTCAATCCTAAACTTTCCCATATATTTTTAGGATCTATTTCAATACCTTTTTCAGTTGCAGATTTTTTGATTTTTGCCACAAATTCAGGGTTATATGAACTCTTTTCATTTGATATGATTTCGATATCTTTATTTTCCTTCGAGAATATCTCGATCAAATTCTTTAACGTCTTGCCCGCTTTTGTACGCTCGTTTATTTTGATGGTGATTGTTGTCATCGCTTTTAAGTTGTGTTTCAAAGTTAGGGATTTTTTTGATTGAAATTAAGACATTAAAATTTGATTATTTTTTATGGCTTTTTTAAAAATTAATGTTTGTAATACATTATTGATTTTTTAAAATAGTGTAAAGTATTTTCATTTTAAGAAATTTTCTTAAGGACTAATTCCTTCTACTTATAATTTGAAAAATCATCAAGTTGTTGAATAACATTTTCACGGAGTTCATCTAAATCATAGCAGTTAGATAGAAATATGAATTCCAGTTTATAGTTTATTTCCTCTTCAGGAATTTCATAGTTAATCGTTAATTTAGAAAAGCTTTCATTTAATGAATTGTTATACCATTTGTCAAACAATTTACTTCTGCTATTTTGTTTATTATCTGAACTATCACATATAAAATGTAGTAAGGCATTAGGATTTGATAGATAGAAAGTTTGTATAATTTCAATAATAGTAAGACCAATTAATTCGTCTTTCTTGAATTTTTGATGATGAACTTCCCAAAAGTCGATAGAGTATAACTGATGGAAAGAATTACTTTCCAATTCCATTTTTCTAAAAGCTACAAAATAGTGTAAGCCATTTTTAGTGGTAAAAGTAAAAAGAGGGTCATTGCCCTCTTTTAGTATGTAGGAGTACATTAATTAGTTTATTTATTGGCGTTTATAATTTTGGCAATAACTAATTCACGGTGTTCTTTTTTAATAGAAACCATTTTTTGCAAAGTAGCTACTGTTTTACTGTTTGGCTTTAATGTAATGACTTGTTTCATAATGATACAAAGGTATTTATTTTTTTTATATGTGCAAAAATTACTCCAATAGTTTTGTAATTAATGTGTTGAGCCTATTTTTGTTAGCTCGTTATTTTGATGGTGATTGTTGTCATGGCTTGTAGTCTATTCCACAAAGTTAGCAAATTATTCTTTTGAATTCGATTGATGAGTTCTAGAGGTGTTTTTTTAGGACGGAATACACTTTATGATGGTGGATTATTTAAATGAATAAATTAGAAAACTCAATGCATCTATTCGTTGCTTTCATCTAAAAGAATTTCAAGAATTTGAATCGCCGCTTCACTTATCTTCGTACCAGGGCCAAAAACGGCAACGGCTCCGGCATCAAACAAAAATTGGTAATCTTGGTGCGGAATAACACCTCCCACAATCACCATAATATCATCGCGACCGTATTTTTTGAGTTCTTCAATGACTTGGGGTACTAAGGTTTTGTGTCCGGCAGCTAAGGAAGAAACGCCTAAAATATGTACGTCATTTTCCATGGCTTGTTTGGCGGTCTCTGCTGGGGTTTGAAACAGAGGACCAATGTCCACATCAAAACCAACATCAGCATAACCGGTAGCAACCACTTTGGCTCCACGGTCATGGCCATCCTGGCCCATTTTGGCAATCATGATACGGGGACGACGGCCTTCTTTTTGGGCAAATTCGTCAGCCATTTTTCGAGCTTTTTCAAAACTCTCATCGTTTTTAATTTCTTTACTATACACGCCGCTAAAGGTTCTAATATGTGCTTTATATCTGCCAAAAACTGCTTCCAGTGCATCGCTAATTTCGCCCAAAGTGGCACGATGTCTAGCAGCTTCTACGGCTAAAGATAGTAAATTCTCATTTTGATGGCTGTCAGCATCTGTTGATTTTTCCATTCTCAACTTTGCTGCTTTTGTCAATTTTGCTAAACAAGCCTTTACTTTTTCAGTATCACGACTGGCTTTGATATGAGCCAATCGCTCCAGTTGTTGCTTGCGAACCATTTGGTTGTCTACATCCAAAATCATCAACGGGTCTTCTTTTTCTAAACGGTATTTGTTGACGCCCACAATTATGTCTTGTCCACTATCGATGCGAGCTTGTTTTCGAGCAGCGGCTTCTTCAATTCGCAATTTCGGAATGCCGGCTTCAATGGCTTTGGTCATACCGCCCAGTTCTTCTACTTCTTCAATTAAAGCCCATGCTTTTTGAGCAATTTCATGGGTCAAGCTTTCCACATAATAACTTCCCGCCCAAGGGTCAACCGTTTTACAAATTTTGGTTTCTTCCTGCAGAAAGATTTGTGTATTTCGGGCAATGCGAGCGGAAAAATCGGTTGGGAGTGCAATTGCTTCATCCAACGCATTGGTGTGCAGGGATTGGGTGCCTCCAAAAGCGGCTGCAGCGGCTTCAATACACGTTCGTGCCACATTGTTAAATGGGTCTTGTTCTGTTAGACTCCACCCTGACGTCTGACAATGCGTACGCAAAGCCAATGATTTTTCATCTTTGGGGTTGAACTGTTTGATGATTTTCGCCCACAACATTCTACCTGCACGCATCTTGGCAATTTCCATAAAATGATTCATCCCAATCGCCCAGAAAAAAGAAAGGCGAGGGGCGAAGGTATCAATATCCATTCCTGTGGCCAATCCTGTTCGGATGTATTCCAATCCATCAGCCAAAGTATATGCCAATTCAATATCAGCGGTAGCACCGGCTTCTTGCATGTGGTAACCGGAAATCGAAATGGAATTGAATTTGGGCATATTTTTACTCGTGTATTCAAAAATATCAGCAATGATTTTCATGGAGGGTGCAGGAGGGTAGATGTAGGTGTTTCGCACCATGAATTCTTTCAAAATATCATTCTGAATTGTTCCCGAGAGTAAATTTGGAGCTACTCCTTGTTCTTCGGCAGCGACAATATAGAAAGCCATAATGGGTAAAACCGCTCCGTTCATGGTCATGGAAACCGACATTTCATTGAGCGGAATGTGGTCAAACAAAATTTTCATATCCTCCACGGAATCAATAGCTACTCCAGCTTTCCCAACATCACCTTCCACACGCTCGTGGTCTGAGTCATATCCCCTGTGCGTTGCTAAATCAAAGGCTACAGAGAGTCCTTTTTGACCAGCTGCTAAGTTCCTGCGGTAAAAGGCATTGCTTTCTTCAGCTGTTGAAAAACCTGCATATTGACGAATGGTCCATGGTCGCCTCACGTACATAGTGCTGTAAGGTCCGCGAAGGTTAGGGGCAAAACCGGCTGCAAAATCTAGGTGTTCAAGAGGTTTTATATCCTCAACATTATATTTAGATTTAACTACAATATCCTCAGCTGTTACAAAACTTTTTGAGTCGACTTCTGTTTTTTGTTTTTTTGAAATCAGTTGCATTTCGGGAAGTGGTTTTCTCGTTTTCATAACACTCTAATTTTTTCAAGATATGGATCAAAATCAACTAATTCGGGTGTTTCCAGCATTAAAGAAAAAGTCTTTTTATTAAAGCTCACAAAATAGATCTGTTTGAAAAACGGATGCTTATCTTCTAGTTCATCGGGAGGGGTTACTTTATAAATCGCTTTAAAAATATGGGTTTCTTTAGAACCCATGAATTTTGCTTCTAATTTTTCAAAGTTAAATCCATGTTCATAGTTGTGGTGATCGTGTTCCATTTTAATGGAATTCAAAAGCATTTGTGCATCATCTCTGTCAAAGGGGATATACTTTGTGGTGATTACATTCAATATAGAACCTGAACCAATATATTCAAAGAGGTAGACTTCGTGGCCTCCCTTTTCAATTTCTATAATTCTTCTTTTTTCAGTCTCAATATCAGCATCATTAATGGAAATGGACTTCAGAAAATCAATATAATTTTCTTTTTCAATGCGATTGAATTCTTTGGGTAGAAAAATCTTGATGCCTTCTTTTTGAAGTGAGAAAAACTTACCTTCTATTTTAAGTTTTTGAGTATTTTCAATGGTTTCAATGGTTTTTTCGGTCACTTCCTTGCATTGAGAAAATGTAAAGAGAATCAATATGGACAAAACAATTTTTCTCATGATTCTTGTTCTAATCGTTCTTGTTCTATTTTTTCAGCCCATCGTATAGAGATAATGGGTTTAATTAGGGTCTTTCTAGGTTGGTTTTTAACAAAAGGGAAGAGTTCCAAATCGTTTTTCATCTGGTCTTTCGGATTTGGATATTTATTGGTTCCCAACAGAATTTCCTTTTTGCTGTCGAAAAGTTGTTGTTCTTTTTCGGCTGTTTCTTCAATTTTTCTTTGAATAGTACCCTCAATTAATTGCGTTATAAGTCCACCGTTTTTCTCGATGTCTTTAAACAATTCCAAGGCTTTTTCTGCCAATTGTTTGGTTAGGGATTCAATATAATAGGAACCTTCGGCTGCATTATGAACCTCATTGAAATAGCTTTCATTTTTCAGAATAAGCAGTTGGTTTCTCGCTATACGGTCGCCAAACTCATTGTCTTTGTGATACAAATGATCATAGGGTTGGTTGATCATAAAATCACTGCTTCCTAAAATGGCACTCATACATTCGGTAGTGGTTCTGAGCATGTTGATGTTGTAGTCATAAATCGTTTTGTTTCTTCTACTAGGGGTGGTAAGAATAACGATATTTGAGTCAATACCCATACCATCGAAATAACTTTCCACAAGCCATCTCAAAGCTCTGATTTTGGCAATTTCAAAAAAGTAGTTGCCACCAACGGCAACCTGAAACACAATATTTTTTGGAAATACCTCTACATATTGATTGTATTCGTTGAGGTGTGCAAGAGAATAGGCGAGTTGTTGCACCATGTTGGCACCAGCATTCTGTGTCACTAAAGTGTTAATCGACACATAATTTTCTATGGAATGCTTTTGAAATGATTTCATTTGCTCCATATCGGATGATAGATTCTCAAACCAGTTCCCATCAGTCATTAACTGTCCGATAGGGTCGTTCAGAAAATAGAATGTTGCTTGGATTAATTTCCCGAAATTATGATACCTTTTAATGTAATCAACATCTAGAAATGTGCCCGAAAAAAATATAATAGTTTTTTCTAAAGGAATATTTTGGAGTAATTTTTCAGGTGTAATTTCCTTGCTAGGAAGCGTGAAAAATAAACTTTCAGCACCTCTTTTTAAGCTTTCAATAGCTCTTGAGTTTGATTTTTCAACATCAAAAACATAAATAGGTTGTACAATTGAGAATCCGTTGGGATGCTCAATAGGGTTAGAAATGCCATCTTCATCTTGATGATAAAATGGTTTTACTTTAATCCCTTCTAAACTTTCCCAAACCAACGTTTCATTATAATCAGCACCTTTTAATTCAAATTGAATCAGTTGTTTCCATTGTTTTGAGGTGATTTTGTCAAAATCATCAAATAATTTTTCAGCCATGATTTTTTATTTATTATCTAAAGCACCTTCCTCGAATTCAATAATGTAGATGTCTTCGCTGTCTTTTTTCATATAATATTTTTCACGGGCATATTTTTCAATATACTCAGGATTTTTGAGACGTTTGATTTCTAGACAATCACTTTCAATTTCCTTTTGGTAATAGGATTTGTTTTCTTCCAATTCTTTGATTTCTTTGTTCAAAATCCGATGTTCAAAATAAGAATAGTTATCCAAGAAAAACAGCCAAACTCCAAAAAAAATCAATACCCAAATATACCGGTTCCCCAAGTACTTGAGGTAGGGATATTTTTCAAGCCACTGATGGATTTTTTTTCTCATAAAATACGTTGGTTAATGACAGCTCTCACCACATCAATGGCTACAGTATTTAAACGATCGTTCGGAATGATGATATCAGCATACGCTTTGGTAGGTTCGATGAATTGTTCATGCATTGGTTTTAACGTCGACTGATAACGATTTAATACTTCGTTCATGTCTCTACCTCTTTCGGCTATATCTCTTTTTAACCTTCTAATAAGTCGTTCATCAGAATCAGCGTGTACATACACTTTGATATCGAAAAGATCTCTGAGTTCAGGATTTGATAATATTAAGATTCCCTCCACAATCATTACTTTTCTTGGGTGTGTGATGATGGTATCATCTGTTCTGTTGTGGGTAACAAAGGAGTATACAGGTTGCTCAATCGTGTTTCCTTTTTTTAGTTCTACGAGGTGATTCACAAGGAGTTCAAAATCAATTGCCCTAGGGTGATCAAAATTAATCTTGGTTCTTTCCTCATAATTGAGGTGATTGGTAGCTTTATAATAGGAGTCCTGAGAAATAATTCCAACCTCCGTTTCAGGAAGTTCATTCATGATTTGATGTACCACAGTAGTTTTACCACTTCCGGTACCTCCAGCAATTCCAATAATTAGCATTTGGTTGTGTTGAGTTAAAGTTCAACAAAAATAGCAATTATTAATAGAGGGAAAATGATAAAGAATTAATTTTCCTTGTCACTTGATTGGGATTTAGTTTTTTTCCAATAAAAATACAGAACAACAATCACTACTGGTAAAATAATATAAAGGATAATGTTAGGCCAACTGTCAAGTGTTAGTTTTCCGGTGTCACTAGGTATGCCAGACGGTCTTTGAATTAAGGGTATGTAACTCAATAGATGATTTAGCAGAGAATATAGTACCTGTATCATAGTGAAGATGTTTTTTCAAATTTACAAATTATAAAGGAAAATTGCTTTTGAAAACATTAAAAATGAGATTTTTAACTTAAAATTAAAGTTTATATTCTTTTAAAAAACGTTGATTTAAATTCAATAAATAGTAGAGATGTGGCTACACTAATTTTATTTCTAACTACTTTTATTTATGAAAGAATTGGAAAATCTGATGTAAATTTTATTCCTTTCAAAATGGGAAAAGTTTACCTTTGCCAAGCTAAAATTTCAAAACATGTCAGATACCATAGAAAAAATAAAGTGTTTAATAATTGGTTCCGGTCCTGCCGGCTACACTGCAGCTATTTATGCTGCAAGAGCGAATCTTTTTCCTGTTTTATATCAAGGAACTCAACCTGGTGGTCAGTTAACCACTACCAATGAAGTAGAAAATTTCCCGGGCTATCCAGATGGTGTGACTGGTCCTGAAATGATGGTGCATCTTCAACAACAAGCCGAACGTTTTGATACCGATGTTAGAGACGGATGGGTGACCAAAGTTGATTTTTCAGGCCCAGTCCACAAAGTGTGGGTCAATGATACCAAAGAAATTCATTGTGAGACCGTTATTATTTCAACGGGTGCTTCTGCTAAATACCTTGGCATTCCTTCTGAACAGCATTATCTTCAAATGGGTGGTGGTGTTTCTGCTTGTGCTATTTGTGATGGTTTTTTCTATAGAAATCAGGAAGTGGTTATTGTAGGTGCGGGTGATTCAGCCTGTGAGGAAGCCCATTACCTTTCAAAACTATGTAAAAAAGTAACCATGTTGGTGCGAAGTGAAAAATTCAGAGCCTCAAAAATTATGGAAGCAAGGGTAAGAAAAACGGAGAATATTGAAATTTTAATGAACACAGAAACCGTTGAAGTTTTAGGTGATGGACAAGTAGTTACGGGCGTTAAAATTGTAAACAGAGCTTCTAAAGAGGAAAAAGAAATCCCTGCTACTGGCTTTTTTGTAGCCATTGGTCATAAACCCAATACCGATATTTTCAAGGACTTTTTAGATTTAGATGAAACAGGATACATTAAAAACGTACCCGGCACATCCAAAACCAATGTTCCTGGAGTTTTTGTGGGAGGTGATGCAGCCGACCACGTCTATCGTCAAGCTGTTACTGCGGCAGGTACCGGTTGTATGGCGGCTTTGGATGCCGAGCGTTATTTGTCAAGTTTGGAATAAATCTCCATTTAATCAAAAAAGAAAAGCAACCTAAATGTGGGTTGCTTTTTTTATGTTGTAATGACGCTATGAATTATTTACTTCTTTTGTGTAGGTTGACATCATCGGTAAATCGTTTGATATCAATTTTTCCTTCACCATAAAAGTAAAGTTCAGATTTTCCAGATGCTTCCAAGGTTAGCTTTGAATTGGTATACACAGAAGCTTTGGCACTTCCCTCAAGTATAATGGAAGCATACTTTGAGGTAAGTTTTTTTCCAGTGAAATTTGATTGGTTGTCCATTCTCAATTTAAACTCATCCACGTCTCCTTCCAAAACTGCGGTCGCTTTCTGATACATATCACATTTGAGTTTTGGTGCAGTAACCAATCCTTTCAATTGAGAATTTTTGCTCAATTCCATAATGGCATCATCAGATTTTAAATTCAGTTCAACTTTAGATTTATCATTTGTGATTAAAGTGAAACTTTTGGCATCGGCATACGCAAACAACTTTGAATCATCATAGCATTTCAAGGTAAGTTCAGCAAGTTTAATTTCTGATAACGCGGTTACCGTAGCATCATCTCGACAAACGACCATCTTAAAATTATCAGTATACGTTACACGAACACTAAGCTTTTTGAATCCTGATAAATCTTTAGTAGTCGATAATCGTAAGGTGTTGGAGCGAACCTCGGCACTGATGTGTTCATGCAAATTATCGTCAGCTTCAAATTCAATTACATTATCGCTTCCTTTTACTAGAAAAACATCGATGTTGTTATAAACTTCAAGATTTTCAAAGGGACCAATTTCGGGATGGGTGACAGTCACCACTTTTGAGCCTCGTACCGTTTCCCTTTTTTGAGCAAAAGAGAAAACAAAGGTCAAGATGAATAAAGTAAGTAGATATTTTTTCATGGTCACGCTTCAGGGTTGAATCAACAAATATAAAAAAATCCTTTAGTTAAAATTTTTATATAGTAAACAAAGAGAGTGCCAAGATTAAAAAGGTATAGGTTTATGAACTTCTTAAACATAAAAAAACAACCAATATTAGTAGTAATAAGGGTTGTTTTTCGTTGGTTTGAGATTCAACTTATTTTAGTTTGACCGAACCGCCAGAGCTAGTCCTTTTACTTATGGTTTTAGGTTCATTGTAGTATAAAATACTCCCACCACTACTTGCTTTGGCTTCTAATGCCAAAATAGGATGGACTCTAAGTGAAGCACCACTGCTGGCTCCTGCAGTAATTTCATTGATCAATAAGTCACGAGCATCAATATTTCCACCACTTGAAATGGAAAATTCACCTTCTAGTGCTTTACCACTGATTTTTGTGTTAGAACCACTAGAGCCGTCAACGATAATTTTTTCGGTTTCTACTTCAATGTTGAGTTCTGCTCCACTGGTGCAGTTTGCTGAAAAATTCGATGCAATTAATTTTCCTGAGGAATTCAACTTGGCTCCGCTATTAGAGGTGAGAGCTTCAATAGATTTGATTTCAACATTTATAGTTTTTGATGAAGCCCTTTGAATATTTCTATCAGAAGTTATTTCAAGCCATCCGTCCTTAAAACTTGTCAATATATGGTCATGGAGGTTATCATCGGCCACCACTTCAATACGATTACTATCACCTTGGGAGATGATGACATTCAATCCTCTTGAAGCTTTCACTTTGGTAAATGATTCACTAACGGTTCTTGATTGTGTTACTACATTACCATCTCCTTTGATGCTCTCGAGTGAAGAATCAAATTGAATATCAACACATGAGGTCATAAATAAACTCATTACAAAAGCGATAACAAGTTTTACTGCGTTACAAATTAGCTTAATCATGATTAGTTGGTTTTAATTATTATTCCGTCTTTGTTAATTTTTAACCCTTTGAAATCTTCGTCAACTTCGGTATTCGATTTTTTAATTTGAACACCTTTGTTGTTGATTCTTATGGTAGTTTCATTCATATCCTCTGAAGTATTAACGTGTTCTTCTTGTGGACAATTAATGCATTGCAAACTTTGATTTTCAACTTTATAGGTTTTGTTTCCGATACCTCTTGAGAATTCCATGTCATTGCTGTAAGGACGGATATAGCTTTGCACCTCTTTATTTGGTTTTATATAAAAATCATCAGGGATATTCAAAATAATAACCACTTTTTGATTTCGGTATCTGTTTTTTATATCGGTTAAAAAGTAGTTGTCAAGAGTTAATTTGTTTCCAATCATATCAAACTGATATTCAATTTTATCAGAGTTGTTTTTGGCATGACTAATACTTTTTCCGTCAGAACTTCTTTCAATGGTGATAAACGGCGAAGCTTCTTCTGTTGATTTTATTCTTATTTTGACATTATTAGAATAAATTTTGTCTTTTCCCTCTACACTTTGAACCAAATCAAAATTTGTTCTGTTAAAAACATCATTACTAAATTGCTCATTATATCTCATTTTGATTTCTAACGTGTCTGTGGTAGTAATTGAAATATATTCTTTTTGATGTATTTTACCTTCAAAGGCTCTTTCGTTGGCCTGTGATACTCCAAAAGTAATCAAAATGGAGAGTGAAACTATCCAAAGTGCTACTAAAGTGTAAGTTATCACATTGTTGAAGGGTTTCATGTTTGAAATTAATAACCGTAACCCTAGCATTAAGAAGGCAAAGAAAGGAATTCCGACTGCAAAAAAGATGATGAGTCCTAGTGCCCAAAGTGGTAAATCTGTATAAATAGCCGCATTCACATAGTCTTGCCATGGCATTCCAAAAACAGTTCCCACAAATAAGCCAATGAAAAGAGAAGCCAATGTGGTTA
>JBKBOP010000010.1:0-20045 GCA_046293575.1 Flavobacterium sp.
ACATGTGAACCCAATTTCAGTTGTGATGCATTCAATATGATTGAAAATTATATGGATTATACGCCTGACACTTGCCAAAACATATTTACACAAGATCAAAAAACAAGGATGATTACAGTCATGAATTTTGCTTCTCGAAGAGCTTCATTATTAAATTCTGATGCGTGCATTCCACCTCAAGCTTTTGCTTTTGATGCTGGACTTTCAATAGTCTCTACTAACGTTTCAGATTGTGAGCCCATAGCTACTCCCCAAATTCAACTCTTAAACGAAGGTTCAGACATTGTCATTACTAATGCTATTATATCCTATAATTTTAGTGGAAATTTTCCACAGTCTCTTCAATGGAATGGGAATTTACAACCAGGTCAAGCTGTGTTCATTGAATTAGATCAAATGACTTTGCCTGTTGGAAATCATATTTTTAATGTTAGTATTGATTCAGTAAATGGAGAGCAAGACGAATTCTTAATGAATAATTCTAGATCGTTACCTGTAACCATTAATAATGCTCAAACCTACACAACTGCTCAGGTTACTTTAAATTTAGTATTGGATAATTATCCAGACGAAACTACCTGGGAATTTAGAAACAGTAGCGGAAGTGTTTTAATTACAGGAGGTCCTTATACAGCAACTGGTGCAACTATAACACAAACTTTTGATGTTGAAGAGGATGAATGTTATGTCTTCACAATTTTTGATGATTTTGGAGATGGCATTTGTTGTGGATTTGGACAAGGTTCCTATAATCTTACCACAGCTCAAGATGCAGTAATTATTTCGGGTGGGGAATTTACAGAAGCTGAACAAGTACGATTCAAAGTAACAGGTGATTTAAGTATTAATGATGTGAATCAATCTATGGAGGTTGTTTTATATCCTAATCCTGTCCATCAACTTTTGAGTGTAAAAATGAATACTATAGTTGCTCCAAATGGATATGAAATTTATAACACTTTAGGTCAAAAGCTTATTATTCATTCTTTACATGGATCAAAAGATTTTGAAATTAATACGACAACCTTACCTCAAGGAGTGTATTTTTTAAAGATTGCTGTTGAAGAAAACTTTATAACGAAGCAGTTTATTAAAAAATAAAAAGTCGTTTGTAAATCTCTTCTCTTCAATAGGTGCTGAGCATCCTGTTGGGGAGTTTTTTTTATTTTATATACTAGTTTAAATTAATATTATATCGTTTGAGATGAGAAACTATGTGCGTAAAGAAGAATAATGAATTTTAGATGATTCACTTTTTATAGAACAACAGTTTTTGTTTATTCTAAATTCTACATTGGTTAATATGACTAACTCATCTGGTCTAACCATCCTTTAACCGTTCACGTCATTTTTTATTCCGTTCACGACATATTTTTGGTAAGTATCTGAATTCACAAGAGTTTTGTGTTAAAGTTTAAGTTGTTTTACTTTCAAATAACTTAAAATTTTAATTATAACAAAAGGATTTAATAAACACGTCTACTTTTTAAAATCTCAATTATTTTAAACGTGAAAAATTAATTTCAAATTTATGTTTTTCACCACAAGAAAAAGTCCTGAGTTTATGTTGTAAACAGTAAAACATGAAAATTAATAACCCTAAAAACAACTAATTATGAAAAAAGCTTTTCTTTTATTTATTTTGTCATTTTTTCTTTATGGTTTTGGAAATGCCTTAGATTATCCAGAATCCATTTACAAATCTGAAATTGGAACAAATGAGAACAAATTTACTTTTACTAACTCTTTTGCAAATATTGGTATTATTGGTCAATTTAATGGCTGGTCAGTAAGTGTTCCAATGCAGACTTTAGATGGTATTAACTATAGTCTTTTAAATTTTGAAATTCCTGTCACAGGTTATGTAAAATTTAGACAAGATAATTCATGGTTATTGAATTGGGGTGGTGATGATTTTCCAACAGGTATTGCCACTTTAGATGGACCATTAATACCTGTAGTTGGTGGGGTTTATAATATTTATTTTAGTACAGTTAGTGTTGCTTATGAGTTTGAATTAATTACTCCGATATTTCAAGATATAGGTGTCATTGGAGAGTTCAATAACTGGTCAGAAAGTGTGCCAATGTTTACGAGTAATGGTGTAAATTATGAACTTTTGAACTTTTACCTCCCAGCCCCTAGTAGTAATGCTGGACTTAAGTTTAGGAAAGATAATAATTGGGGAATCAACTGGGGAGGGAATAGTTTTCCGGTTGGTACAGCTATTTTTTATGGGAGTAATATTCCGGTTCAAGAAGGAACATTCAATATCTATTTTAATGTTTTGACACTTGAATATTTTTTTGATGAAATATTGCCCAAGCCTTGGTATTTAGATGCTGACGATGACGGATTTGGTGATGAAAATGTAGTAGTTCAGTCTATCGAAAACCCTTTCCCTGGTTTATATGTTCTAGTTGGCGGTGATTGTGATGACTCGAACGCTACCATTTACCCTGGAGCACCAGAGATCTGTTATGATGGTATTTTACAGAACTGTGATGGTGCGTTGACCGATGGTTGTCCACAAATTACGACGCAGTTGTTAGCTAATGATTGTAATATCACTTTGAGTTCAATGACTCAAACGGTCAGAGGTGCTTTCGCCACTGTTCCTGCGGGAGTGAGTGTGAATGCTTACAGATTCTTAGTAACCAACACTGCAACCGAGGAGTTTAGAGTAGTAACTACTTCTAATCGAGTTTTTGCAATGTCACTAACAGATATTGCAGAATATAATTCTACGTATACAGTTGAGGTAGCCTTGTTACTCAATGCCGAGTGGCAGCCTTATGGCCCTGCTTGTACGTTGACGACTCCAGGCTTGCCTACCACTACCTTAGCGGCTTCGTCTTGTAACACTGTCTTGGCTTCTATGACGAGTTTGGTGAGAGCCAACACGGTTACTTCGACCATTAGTTATGAGTTTGCAGTAAGTTTGATTGAAGGCGGTATTCCAGTGGGAAGCACCACCATCGTTCGACCTAATGCTGCTTTTAACATGACTCAGTTAACGGGTATTGATTTGAAGTTTGCCGCAGAGTATGAAGTAAGCGTACGTGTTTTACTTCCAACTTCTTCAGGAGATCAGTGGTCAGACTACGGAGCAGTTTGTTCTGTATTCACCCCACAGGCTTTGGAATCGTTTGTAGAAGGATGTAGTGCAGAGACAGGATTGTCACCAGCTACGCTAAACACTACGATTTACACTAGACCTGCTTCAGGTTTGGTGACAGAGTATCAATTCAGATTGGTAAATGAAGCGTTGAGCTATGATGTTACGATTTCATCAACGTTCCGTACCTTTAGATTGAGTGATTTCAATGCGGTATCGCCATTAACAGCGGGAGCTTCATATACTGCCACGGTAGATTATGAGTTGTATGGTTTCTTCTACGGAGGTAAAGACTGTAACATTACCGTTCCTGGTGGAGCCAAGATGGCCAACATCAATGAGCAGACCCCTGCTTTGGTTGATATCTTCGATGGCTTTAAAGCCATTGCAAGTCCAAACCCTTTCAACGGTTCTTTCCACTTGAGTGTGTACACTAACAGCACCGAATCGGTGAAAGTGGCTATCTACGACATGACTGGAAGATTGTTGGAGACTAAAGAAGCGACTGTTGACAACTTAAACAATCAAACTTTTGGTGAATTGTATCCTGCTGGAGTGTACAACATCGTTGTGACCCAGGATGAGGAGATGCAAACTGTGAGAGCGATTAAGAAGTAAGAAGTAGTTTTTTTGTCGTGTACTAAAAATTAACTTATAAATTTTTCTTAATATAATAATTTCATGGATAATTTGATTCATTAATTTCGATTTAATTTTTTTAATGCATTCATTATGAGGGTATTTTTGTTTAGTTGTCTGTTTATTTTTTCAAATGCATCTTTATTGATAGCACAAATAGGAGTAAATACTACCAATCCACAAGCTACGCTTGATATTTTCACATCCAATCCTGCTAATCCTGATCCAAATGAGGGCTTATTAATTCCAAGAATACACGAATTTCCTAACACCAATCCATCAGCTAACCAAGACGGCATGATAGTTTTTGCAACAGGCAACGGTTCTATTGAAAAGGGACTTTACTTTTGGAACAATTCGACTTCAAGTTGGGTTTCAATATCTACAACTACTATAGAACGTTTAAATGATTTGCTAGATGGCAAATCGGAATTGTCTGGTTCATCTATTTTTATCGGGCTTGATGCAGGAACTAATGACACTGGTACAAATAATAGAAACGTAGCCATTGGTTTTCAGTCCTTACAGACTAATACTAATGGTTTTGATAATGTAGCACTTGGCTGGCGTTCCTCAAGGTCATTAACTGGTAATGGTAATGTAGCCATTGGGTCTGGTGCACTTCGAGATGTTAATGTCGGCAATCGAAATATTGCAATTGGTAGAGAAGCTCTGGTTAATGGGGCAAGTACCATCAACAACAATATAGCTATTGGTGGTAATGCACTGCGTTCTATTGAAACAGACAATTCAGTAGCTGTTGGTTATCAAGCACTTTTTAGTACCACATCTGGTGCTAGAAATGTTGGGGTAGGCATGGAGAGCATTTACAGTAACACCACAGGCAACAACAATTCTGCTTTGGGGCATAATGCCATGCGAGAAAACATTACGGGTTCTAACAATGTTGCCATTGGTCACAACAGTCTTTTTGGAGCAACTTCAGGTAGTAGAAATATTGCTATTGGTCATTTTGCCATGCGTAACATGACTTCAGTTAATGACAATGTGGTTATCGGTTCAAATGCCATGGCTAACGCATCAGATAGTAATGAAGTTATTGCCATAGGCACCAATGTTTTGCAGAACAGTGCAGACAGTTCAAATAAACTAGCCATAGGTTATTTAGCATTGGCATCAAATACAACTTCTGTAAACAATACTGCTATTGGCTACAGGGCCTTAACTGCCTTGCAAACAGGTTTAGGCGGGAATACGGCTATAGGTGAACGTGCACTAGAAAGTACGACTGATGGCAGACATAATGTAGCGATTGGCTGGCGAGCAATGGGTGATACAGGAACAAACGTTGTAAGAAGCACAGCCATAGGTTACCAAGCCATGAGAGAAACAGTTGGAGGATCTGGAACAGCAGTAGGCACAGAATCTATGCGATTTACTACAACTGGTGCAGAGAATGCAGCCCTAGGTAACAGATCACTATATTTCAATACTACAGGAAGTTTCAACACAGCAGTAGGTCATCAAGCACTCAATGATAACACAACAGCAAACAGAAATACTGCGGTTGGTTATCAAACTTTATTTGCCAACACTACAGGTCAAAATAATGCCGCTTTCGGTTTTCAAGCACTTAGATTTAATGTAGTAGGTATTGAAAATACTGCTCTTGGACATCATGCAGGTAGAAATGTTACGGGCTCAAGAAATGTTTTTGTGGGAAGAGAAGCTGGCAGGGGCGTAAATGATGATTTGAATAATATCAATAATAGTGTTTTTATTGGAAATCGTGCTGGTTATTTTGAAACCAACAGTAACAGATTATACATTCACAATGATTCGGCAGATGATGAAAATGCTTTAATTTATGGCGAGTTTGATAACAGTTTACTAAGATTCAACGGTCAAGTCGGCGTAGGTAGATTGGCAGTTACTAATGCCTTTGAAGTGAATGGTGAAGCTTCAAAAACCTCACCAGGTGGATTTGTAGCCAATAGTGATAGCCGACTAAAGAAAAACATTCAAACGATAAATGGTAAAAAAGCCCTCGAACTTATCTCAAAAATGAATGGGGTTACCTATGAATGGCATGATCAAATTACAGGAAACAAAAGACCTCAAGGCATGCAATTTGGATTTATCGCTCAAGAATTGAAAGAAATTTTTCCTGAGAAAGTAACCCTAGATGCCAATGGTTATTACCAAACGGCTTATGGAGACTACGATGCCATCATGGTACAAGCTATCAAAGAATTGAAACAAGAAAATCATGAATTAAAAAATGAATTAAACGCTTTGAAACTTATTCTTGAAAGTGCTGAATTCAAAGCTTTATTAAACATGGTTTCTAGTCAAAATTAGTGAGTTGTTTGTTAATCTATAACCATTTAAACGACTTATTTAAATAAATCAAGATATGGTTGTTTAAGCAAAACATGGGTTTTAATTGCTTCAATTTTTCATGTCTGTATTCAACCTAAAATCATCAATTTTATACCATTGGGTTTGCCCTTGAGGATTATAAGCCATTAAATCCATAATCTTTTAAGTTATTTTCTTGGCTCCCTCTTAACTTAAAGTGTAAAGAATTTTCTTTTTATCTTCTTTGGTAATATTGAAATAGTCAAAGCCAATTTTTAAGACTTCTGGCAGCCATTCGTGGCCATATTTATTTTCAAATCCTTGCGAAAAGCCATAAACCAACAATACAAAAAAACAAAACAACCAAAATGATTTAAATGCCAATGATGATTAAAATGATAGAGAAGATACTCATGAATTAATTACTAAGTATTTAAAAAAACATTTCCATTACAAATAATCATCCACTGATAATTGGTCGTTTTTTCCAATGATTAAGTCAAATGGCTTTATCTCGCTACAATCCGTAAAGAGCGTTACCACACCGTCTTGGTCGAAGTCGATAACCATATCAAAATAATCTTTGGTCACGTTGCCCACAAATGTGAAACCGAGTTTTCTGTGATTATCACAAAAACAGTTGGCACATTGTCTGTAGAATATAGCCAAACTGTTGTTGTCGCTGTTTTTGAGGTTGTTAAGTGTTTTTTGTATAATAGATAAAAAATAATTTTTCATACACTCGTCCCTAGGTAATTCATCCGACAAAATATTTTTAAGTATCTCTTCATCGAAGTACTGCAAAAAATAAAGCCACGCATCAATCTGCGTCATCATTTTCGGCTCAGCCTATTCGTTAAGGTAAGTTTTATGACCTTTTTGATCCACTATCGCCACATCGGCAATAGCAGCTAATTTTTGAAGGAGTTGTTTTATTTGGGGGTGGGTGAATACATACGAGATTATTATTTTGTAGAATAAATTTTAAACATCAAATGCTTTTCTTTTGATTTTACCATTGCTTTTACACAAATCCTAGGATTTTAAGGCAAATGTTACATTACCTTACTATAATGTTACATTACAAAACATTCCTCAAAACGGTGTTTTTTATGTTTGTGATAGTATTAATTATTAGGTGAATCTTTTTCAAAATAAGTAGAAAGATAATTGTCAAAAAAATAAAAATGGATCGATTTTATTTCAATTTAGAAAACGTTTTCGCTACCAAAAATGGTATTGGAATAAAATTCCTTTTCGCTTTTATAGTTGCTTTTTTTCTTGGTTCTGATGGTCATGGCCAAAAAGTACTTAAATTAAAAGATTACAATATTCAAAACCATAATGATGTTACTCCTATAGTAATTCAAGCCTTAAAAAAATGCAAAGCGGAGGGTTATAGTAAAATAGAATTCCCAAAAGGCACGTATCACTTTTACCCAACTTTTGCTCCTGAATATTATTGTGAGATTACCAACAACGATAATGGCTTAAAAAGAACTTCGTTCCCATTGATAGGGTTTAATGATTTTGTGGTAGAGGGCAATGGATCTGATTTTATTTACCACGGAAAAATGATTCCTTTTATTATAGAGGAAAGCACCAATCTTACCATCACCAATTTAAGTATTGATTGGGAAGTACCTTTTGCAATTGAAGGTTTGGTGGTAGCTAATGATTCTGAAAAACACTCTTTTGACATCGAAATAAAAACACCTTACATGGTAGAGTTTAATCGTTTGTATTTGTGTTTAGAAAGAGAAGACTCTCCTTATGAACGAACTTACGGTAAAAGATTTGCTACCTGGGAGCACTATAACATTGAGGTTGGCCAAAATATTTTATGGGATCCAAAAACCATGGCTCCTTATTATAACACCAACCAATACACATTACCTGAAAAAGGAAACTATGCAGAAGAACTAAAAAAAGGCTTGGTAAGATTAACTACCAAAGTAAAAACATTACCTCCAGTTGGATCGGTTTTGGTTTCTAAAGGAGAATACTTGCAAAATAGAACCAGCCCGGCTATTAGAATTTTTCAATCCAAAAACATCCTATTTAAAAATGTGAATATACACCATGCAGGTGGTATGGGATTGATTGCCGAAAGATGTGAAGACATCACCTTAGATGGTTTTAATGTGGTGCTTAAAAAAGGTTCTGGGAGAATGATTACTACAACAGCTGATGCAACACACTTTTGTAATGTAAAAGGAATGGTTACAATCAAAAATTGCACTTTTGAAAATATGTTGGATGATGCAACCAATATTCATGGTACTTATGTAAGAGTTAATAAAATTATTGACGACTTCACTATAGCTTTTGAAACGTATCATCCACATCAAAATGGCTACTTATTTGCAGCCGAAGGTGATATGGTTCAGATTATTGACCAAAAAAATCTGCAACCAAAAACAGAACTACTATTAGTAAAAAAGATTGAAAGAGTAAATGAAAAAATCTCGTATATCATATTTGACAAGTCAATAAACGATAAGGTTGCAATTTACGATGGTATTGAAAACATCTCATGGTATGCATCAGCTGTCATAGAAAACAATACAGTAAGAAATAACAGAGCAAGAAGTTTTTTAATTTCTACTCCACGAAAAGTAGTGGTTAAAAACAATTATTTGTCGTCTCAAATGGCAGCATTTAGAATTACAGGGGATTTAGATTTATGGAACGAATCGGGACCCTGTGAAGATTTAATTATTGAAAACAACACAATTGAAAACTCAGTTTATGGTGGCAATGGCCCTCAAGCCATATTTTTAATCGACCCGCAATACAAAGACAAGAAAATCATTAGCGGCAAATACAGTAAAAATATTTTTATCCGAAACAACACCATCAAAACGTTTGACAATGCAATTTTAAAAGCAATCTCGGTAGATGGATTGGTATTTGAAAACAACCAAATTATTCAGACAGATACGTATCAACCCATTTTTCCTAGCGTAGAAAATGTACAAATTATTAACTGTAACAATGCCTTGATTAAAGGCAATACCTATAAAAGATTAGACCAAAAAAAAGGAACCATTTTGATTGATGAACAATCAACCAATATACTAATGGTAAGAGGAGATGCTTTTCAAAACAAAACATCAAAATAAAATATTAGTCATGCCTATAAAGATGAATTCTTTTAAAAATTTACTTGTTTTATGTGCTCTAGTTACATCATCTTTCTCTTTTGGACAAAAGGTGTTGGATTTGTCAGACTACCAATTAAACGAAGTGAAAGATGTTACCCCAATTGTTGTAGCCGCAATCGAAAAATGCAAGAATGAAGGATACAATAAAATAGTTTTCCCTAAAGGAACATATCATTTTTATCCAACATTTGCACCTGAATATTTTTGTGAGATAACCAACAATGATAACGGGCTAAAAAGGACTTCATTCCCCATTATAGGCTTTAACAATTTTGAGATAGATGGCAATGGATCCGACTTTATTTACCATGGGAAAATGATACCATTTATCATAGAAGAAAGCACCAATATTACCATCACCAATGTAAATATCGATTGGGAAGTTCCATTTGCATTAGAAGGTTTGGTAGTAGCTAATGATGAAGCAAACAGCACTTTTGATATAGAAGTAAAAACGCCTTATGTGGTAGATTTTGAAAGACTTTATATAAAACTGGAACGAGAAGATTCGCCTTATGAGCAAAAGCATGGCAAAAGATTTGCCATGTGGGAACATGATAATCTGGAAATAGGTGAAAGCATCTTTTGGGATCCAAAAACGATGGCTCCACTTTATAATACCGTTCAATATAATTTACCTCCAAGAGGCATTAAAGCCCAAGAATTAAAAAAGGGTCTGGTAAGATTAAAAGTAAAAATGAAAAAGCTTCCTCCAATTGGTTCTGTATTGGTATCTAAAGGAGATTATCTACAAAACAGAACTAGTCCGGCTTTTAGAGTATTTAAGTGCAAAAACACTTCTTTTAAAAATGTAAATGTATACCATGCTGGAGCTATGGGACTCATTGCTGAACGTTCGGAGGATTTTGTTTTAGACGGGTTTAATGTAAAGCTCCGTGAGGGTTCGGGCAGAATGATTACTACTACCGCCGATGCCACTCATTTTTGCAATACCAAAGGCACTGTAATCATCAAAAATTGTTTATTCGAAAATATGTTAGATGATGCCACTAATGTTCATGGAACGTATGCTAGGGTAAATAAAATAATTGACGATTACACTATTGCGGTGGAAACATATCACCCGCATCAAAATGGGTATTTATTTGCGGAAGAAGGTGATTTAGTGCAAATTATTAACCAACATAACTTGCAGCCAAGAACAGAAAACCTGACCCTAAAAAAGGTAAAAAGAATTAATGAAAAAATAATTCACCTTACGTTTGACAACCCTTTAAATGGCAAAGTATCTATTTATGATGGTGTTGACAATATTTCATGGCATGCAGCAGCTATCATAGAAAATAACACCGTAAGAAACAACAGAGCCAGAAGCTTATTAATCTCAACCCCTCGAAAAGTAGTTATCAGAAATAATTATTTGTCTTCGCAAATGGCAACCATTTTAATGGCAGGAGATTTGGGTCTTTGGAATGAATCTGGCCCGAATAACGATGTATTGATTGAAAATAATGTAATAGAAAACTCTTTATTTGGAGGTAATGGTGCCAAAGCAATTTTCTTTATTGATCCTGAATATAAAGATAAGCAAAACATGGATGGCCAATATAGCAGAAACATCATCATACGAAACAATACGATAAACACTTTTGATAATTCCATCTTGTCCGCAAAATCTGTAGAAAATTTAGTATTTGCCAACAATCGTATTACACAAACCAACACGTATCAACCAATTTTCCCTAATGTAGATCACATTCAACTATTTAACTGTAAAGATGTTATTATCAAAGGAAATACATACATAAGAATGGACGATAGAAAACCCTCCGTAGCAAAAGATGATAAAACAACCAATCTAATTATAGATAAAAATGATGCTTTTAGTTTAATAAAGCCATCAAGTATTGTTAAAGATTCAAAAAAATAAAATAATGCTATTAAAGAATAAAATATTCTATATGAAAATGATAAAAAGTGTAATTCCGTTTTTTGTGTTTTTTATTGCCTTTCAATGCTTTGGACAAAAAGTGTTAAATATGAAAGAATTTAACATCCAAGAAGCCAAAGATGCAACACCTTTAGTAATAAAAGCACTTGAAAAATGTAAAGCGGAGAGCTACAACAAAATAGAATTCCCAAAAGGAACTTATCATTTTTATCCAACCTATGCCCCTGAGTTTTTTAGCGAAATCACTAATAACGATAATGGTTTTAAACGCACCTCGTTTCCACTAATCGATTTTAACAATTTCGAAGTTGATGGCAATGGCTCAGATTTTATCTATCATGGAAAAATGATCCCGTTTTTAATTGAAAACAGTACCAATATCAAAATCACCAATCTAAATATTGATTGGGAAGTTCCATTTACCTTAGAAGGCTTAGTAGTTGCCAACGACCCCACTAACCAATCATTTGATATAGAAGTAAAATCCCCTTATGTAGTAGAACATGAACGTTTGTATTTGTCTTTAGAAAGAGAAGATTCTCCCTACGAAAGAAAACACGGAAAAAGGTTTGCAATTTGGGAGCACTACAATTTAGAACTAGCTGAAAACATTATTTGGGATCCAAAAACCATGGCTCCTATTTACAACACCAATTTATACCACACTCCAGAAAGAGGTATCAAAGCACAAGAACTTAAAAAAGGATTGATTAGATTAACAGCAAAAATGAAGCAAGTCCCTCCGGTTGGTTCTGTCTTTGTTTCTAAAGGAGATTATTTACAAAATAGAACAAGTCCCGCTTTTAGAGTGTTTAAAACCACCAATACCGAAATTAAAAATGTAAACGTATATCATGCAGGAGCTATGGGATTCATTGCAGAACGATCCGAGGATATTACTTTAGATGGATTTAATGTGGTGTTAAGACCTAGTTCAGGTAGAATGATAACAGCCACCGCAGATGCAACACATTTTTGCAACGTAAAAGGGCATATTGTGATTAAAAATTGCACCTTCGAAAACATGTTAGATGATTCAGTAAACATTCACGGTACTTATGTTAGAGTGAATAAAATTATTGATGATTATACTTTGGCTGTGGAAACCTATCATCCACATCAAAACGGTTATTTATTTGGAGAAGAAGGCGATTTAGTCAGAATAATTGATCAAAAAAACCTACAACCTACCACGGATACTCTAGTACTTAAAAAAGTGAAAAGGATTAACGAAAAAATCTCATACATCACCTTTAATAAACCAATTACAGGTAAAGTGGAATTATATGATGGTGTAGAAAATATTTCTTGGAATGCCTCTGCATTAATTGAGAACAATGTAGTTAAAAACAACAGAGCTAGAAGTTTTATCATCAAAACACCAAGAAAAGTAGTCGTTCGAAACAACCGTTTATCATCTCAAATGGCATGTTTCCGATTGACCGGTGATTTAAACTTGTGGAACGAATCCGGACCAAATACAGATTTGTTAATTGAGAACAACATCATCGAAAATTGTGTGTATGGTGGAAACGGAGCCCAGGCCATATTTTTAATTGACCCTCAATATATAGATAAAAATAATTTTGAAGGCAAATACAGTCGCAACATCATAATCAGAAATAATAGGATCAAAACTTTTGATAACTCCATTCTAGTAGCGATGTCGGTAGACGGATTAACTTTTGAAAACAACCAAATCATTCAAACCAATACTTTTCCCCCAATATTTCCAAATGTAGTCAATATGAACATTTTGAATTGCAACAATGTTTTTATCAAAGGAAATACATACCAACGATTAGATGGCAAAAAAGGACAAATAACTATAGACAATAAGTCAACCAACGTAAAAGTGGATAAAAAAGACGCATTTTATATTCAATAATTAACCATAACTTTTAACCAAATTAACTTCTAACACCAAACGACTCAAATATGAAAAAACTGATACTAACATGTTTGGTTGCTATGATTAGCTCACAGTTTATCATAGCACAAAAAACGGTAACTGGAAAAGTTACAGATAACACAGGGATGCCTTTACCAGGTGCTTCTGTAATGATAAAAAATACGAACATTGGTGGAATTACAGACTTTGATGGAAACTATAATCTAAAAATTAATGCAGAGGAATGCACCCTAGTTTTCTTCTACTATGGCATGAAAAACAAAGAAGTTTTTTATAACGGGCAACCTATCATTAATGTAACACTTGAAGAGGAAATTAGTAAGTTAGACGAAGTGGTGGTAATTGGATACCAAGAAGTGCAAAAACGTGATGTCACCGGATCCATTAGTTCTGTAGATGACAAAACCATTGAAATATCCAAATCTCCAAACTTATTTGATGCCATTCAAGGAAGAGTTGCTGGAGTAAATATTACATCTACTTCGGGTGAACTGGGAGCAGCGGTTAATTTCAATATAAGAGGTTCCAATTCGGTTTTTAGTGCAGGATCTCCATTATTTATTATTGATGGGGTTCAAATAGATATCGAAGAAAGAGAAGTTGCAAGTTCAGGAGTAGGGTCGGTTCAACAAATGGATCCATTAGCCACTATTAATCCTTTAGATATTGTTTCAATAGAAGTCTTAAAAGACGCTTCAGCCACAGCAATCTATGGTTCAAGAGGTTCAAACGGAGTAATTATTGTAACTACCAAAGGAGGACAAACGGGAAAACTAAATTTTGAATATACTGGTTCAATTTCATTTTCAGAAGCTGCAAACAGAATTAACATCGTTTCTCCTGAAGAATACCTTGACTATAGAAGAAGAAGAGACCCAGGCAACCCATTTACCACTTTACCAGATGGAACACCAAGAGATTTTTCTAATATCCAAAACTTCAATTGGCAAGATGAAATTTTAAGAACTTCTATAACACACAATCATTTTATCAATGCAAGTGGAGGCTCTGAAAAAACAAAATATTCTGCGAGTCTTGGCTTATTAAACCAAGAAGGTTTGGTGATAGAAAATGATTATAAAAAATACAATTTTAGAATTAAAACCACGCACAAACAATCTGACAGATTAAATTTTGAATTTAACTTAAATAGTTCATTTACTGAAGTTGATGGGGTTGCAAATAGCGGGGGCGGTGGAGACGAATTTAATGGAGTTGTGCAATTTATGGTGATTGCAAATCCATGGGGAGTTCAGGATTTAACTTTAGATGACGAAATAACCCAAGATTTTTTAAATCCACTATCCCTGATTTATGAAGGAGAAAAAAAGATGCGATTAAATAGAACTATCGGTTCATTTTCTGGAGAATATGAAATCGCAAAAAAATTAAAATTTAAATCTCAAATCGGGGTAAATTATTCAGGTTCTAAATTACAAGAATTTCACTCTTCCAAAAGTCTTTTTGGATGGAGATGGGATGGAAGGGCTTTGCTTAGACAAACAGAAACCAGTTCCTACAACTTTACCAATACGTTGCGATATGCCAACACTTTCAAGAAAAAACACCACTTCAACACTCTAGCCGGATTTGAGGTGGCTGGATACAATTTTGAATCCTTTTTCTTGGATATCATAGACTTTGAAAACCAATTTGTTGGATTTAATGATATCAGAGCGGGTCAGGTGTTTAAGGATTATGGATCTGAACGATTCTTATCCAACAGAATGTCTTTCTTTTACAGAGCTAACTATACTTTTAAAAATAAATATTTGTTTACGTTTAATTTCCGTGCTGATGGATCTGACCGTTTAGGGTTAAACAATAGATGGGGCTATTTCCCTGGTGGAGCATTCTCATGGAGAGCCAATAGAGAAAACTTTTTGAAAGATGTAAAACAAATCAACGATTTAAAATTTAGATTAAGTTATGGAGCTACAGGAAATGAAAGAATACCCCCTTTTAGTTATGCTGCACGTTTAAATAATGCTTTTTATGCAAGCAACGATAATTTAAATTTTGGTCTGGCACCAGGCTCTTTAGAGAATCAAGACTTAAAATGGGAAACCACCACGCAGTTTAATGCAGGGATAGATTTAACCATTTTCAAAGAACGAGTAACAATAATTTTTGACTTCTATAACAAATTAACTCGTGATATGTTAATTGACACACCAATTCCTGGCCAATCTGGATTTAACTCACAATGGCAAAACTTAGGGATGATACAAAATAGAGGTGTTGAGTTTAGTTTTAGTACAGTAAATATTAGTACTCCAAACTTCAAATGGACTACAGATTTCAACATTAATCAAAACATAAATAAAGTTAAAGACTTAGGGAATGTTCAATTTATACCTACTTTAATTCCCGGAGGATGGATCAATAATCCAGGTAGAGTAATTGTTGGTCAATCCATTGGAGTAATGTATGGGTACGTTTTTGATGGTATTCATCAAATTGGAAATACAGATGGCGGTGAACCAGGAAGAATGAGATATAAAGATTTGAATGGAGATGGAATTATTGACGATCAAAATGACAGAACTATAATTGGTGATTCTAACCCCTTACACACAGGAGGTTTTGGAAATAACTTTACCTACAAAAACTTCAACTTATCTTTCTTTTGGCAATGGAGTTATGGAAATGATGTTTTCAATGAAGCAATTTTAAGAACCAATGGCTTTCAACCTTTTATGAATATTACAAGAGACTATTACGTAAATGCATGGACACCTGAAAATGCTTCTAATACAGCCCCAGCTTTTGGAAGAATCGAACCAGTGGCTTCCAGCTACTTTGTAGAAGATGCATCTTTTTTACGTTTAAAGACAGTTAATTTTTCTTATGATATACCAAATGAAAAATTCAAAAACAATCAAATAAGTTCTGTTAGATTGTTTGTCTCTGCAAACAACTTACTAACTTTTACCAACTATTCTGGATTTGACCCAGAAGTCGCATCTAGAAATCCTTTATTAAGAGGATTTGAAAGATTTTCCTATCCTAGAAGTAGAAGCGTAATTTTTGGATTAACCGCAAAATTTTAAATTATGAAAAAGATACAAATTACTTTATTAACCTTTGCCCTATTCATCACAATTTCTTGTGACGATTATTTGGACACCTCACCATTTTCTTTTGTAACCTTAGATAATTTTTATAAAACCCCTGCTGATGCAGAAATGGCTCTTACTGGTGTATACAATATCCTATCAGCTAATACAGTTGGACAGGGTTTTGGTAACAATGCCACCTACTCGCGTAACCTTATGGTTATGTTGAATGGTGCAACTGATGAGGCTTTGGTAAGAGATTTGAACGTAAACCCAGACTACACGGTTTGGGGAAATGGAACTTTTACCGCACAAAGTAACTTTGTAAATGAATCATGGGTGTTTTTTTATGCGGGAATAGTTCGAGCTAATTACTTGATAGAAAGAATCGAAAATATTGAAGGGTTTAGTGGAGTTCGAAAAAATGAAATTATTGCAGAAGCAAGACTTTTAAGAGGTTTCTACCACATGATGCTTTCCATGATGCATGGTGGAATTCCTGTGAATTACTCTTCTGAAGAGAATGCTTATAAGCCTCGTAATTCAATTCAAGAAGTATATGAATTAGTACTATCTGATTATGAGTTTGCCTACCAAGTTTTACCTCATCAGGCAAATATGCCAGGAAGAGCAAACAAATGGACTGCCGCCGGATTATTAGCAAAAGCTCATACTTACTTGGCCAGTGCAAAATTATCTGGGGTTAATGGATATCTTGACATTAACAGTTTTGATTGGGTAAATAGCAGCCAACATTACCAAATTGCCGTTGGATACACCCAAGACATTATAGATCAAAGTGGTTATATACTTACTGCAAGATATGATTACCTATTTAGAGAAACTACAAAACAAGCTCAATATGAAGAATTTTTATTTGCAGCTGAAGCAAGCAATAATTCCACTTCAAACGTAATTAATATTATATCGAATTGTTTTACTCCACAAGGAAATGTAAATCTTACCGGAGGTGGATTTGGTTGGTATAGACCAACACATGAACTATTCCAAATGTATCGTCCAACTGGAGACATTAGAAGAAACCACAATTGCTCGGGCAATATTCAACCAACAGCATCAGTAGAAACTATTGAAGGAGCTAGATATTTCGTGCCAAGAACAGTTCCAAATTCTGGAGTTGCTTTTTACTGCATTGGAAAGTACAGAATGATAGACCCTGCTCAAAAAACGTTACCTAATTGGGCATCTAACATTAACTTACCAATCTTAAGATATGCAGATGTTTTGTTAATGCACGCAGAAGCTCTTTTTTATACGGGCAATGAACCTGCAGCACGACAAATGTTTACTCAAATAAGAACACGTGCACTGGCCGCAGGTACAAACATTGATCAATTAAACACTACTTACCAACGTCCAAACTTTGTGGACGAATTATTGGAAGAAAGAGCTAGAGAATTATGTTTTGAAAACTGGAGAAGAATTGACTTGGTTCGATTTAATAGATTAGACCAAACTGTTAACAACATGTCAACTACATCTGGCTTTTATAACATCATTAATGTACCCGTTATGAAAGGAAATTGGAGACCTGAGAGAATTTGGCTTCCAATACCAACCATTCAACTAGATATAAATCAAAACTTAATTCAAAACCCAGGATATACAGCAAATTAATTATTTTTTATCGTTATTTTTAATGAGAAGAAATGACGATGATTTTAACACTTTTAATAACTTTAATACTATTCTTATGAAAACAAATTACTACTCTTTTCTTTTAATGATGCTCTCAACGTTGTTGTTTGCACAAAACAATGATTTTAACAATGCTGGGGGAAATCTTTTATGGTCAAATCCTGCCAACTGGACTTTAAATGCAGTTCCAACTTTATCTAATGCTACCGCAGTACGTTTACCTTTATTGGTAGAATCTAACGTAGATACTAATGTAAGCATTAGAAAAATTCAAAACCTATTTGGTGCGGCAGGCAATATCTCAGTGGGAGGAACTGGCATAATGACCATCGATGCTGGTGCAGCAAACGCATATGCCATTGAAAATGTAACGGAAAACAACCACCAATTAAATTTTAAAGGTAACGTAACTATAAACAATGCGGCTGGGTTTTCAAGAATAAGAAATCTAAATGGAACACAAAATACCATACGTTTTGATGCAGGTTCAACTTTAACTTTAATTACAGCTTTAGAGCTTTTTACTGGCTCAAATAATGCAGGGTATGTATTCAATGGTGCCTTAGCAGGTCCTGCCAACTTTCGATTAGCTGCGGGTGTAACCGCTACTTTTGGAGCAACATCTAATAACACAAACTATAGTGGTGAATTTGTTTTCTTAGCGAACTCGAATTTAATTGTAAATACGGCAGACAACGGGTTATTTTACAGTGGACTTAAATTTCAAGTAAACGGAAGTGGAGGAACAGTAACATTTAATGGAGCTAATGTATTCCAATCTGGAATAAGTGTTGGTGCCGCCAATGTGTTTAATGCTGTTTTTAATAAAAATCAATCTGCCATGACCAATATAATTTTTGGTGGAGCAGGGAATTTAAATCTTACCATTGGAGCTGAGGTAACCAATTTATCTTTTGCAAATAATTCAGATAACAATTGGTCGACAGGAACCTTAAATATCATCAATTTTGAAGATGGTATAATTCGTTTTGGCACCGACAATACAGGTTTAACCTCCGATCAATTAGCTCAGATTAATGCTCCAGCAGCAGGAGAACCATTAGCTTTAGATAGTAATGGATTTTTGGTAAGACAAAGCTCCTTATCTGTTGGAAATTTTGAGGTTACAAACAACCCTATCTTAATAAACACGATTACAATGAATAAGTTGGAGTTTAGTAAGCCACAAAATCAAGTAACCGTCATAGATATCAATGGTAGAGTGGTAATGAATGACAATCAAATTAACCAAGAGTATTTGAATGTACAATCATTGACTGCTGGAATCTACTTGGCAATTTTTGAAAACAACATTATAGAAAAATTTATTAAAAAATAATAGTATTATGCAGCAGTTTAGACATCTATACCTATTGTTTGTAGTGTTATGTGCCAATGCCCAATATGGACCTGTTCCATCATTTTTTAACATTCAACGAGAATTACCCTTAGTAAACCTTAATACGAGCACTACAATTTCAGTAGCAGATTATGGTGCTGTTGTTAATGATGGTATAGATGATACTGCTGCAATAAACAATGCCATTGGTGCTGCAATGAGTGCAGCAAGTGCACAAAATCCGGTACGTTTGCTCTTTGAAAATGGAACTTATAATTTAAGCTCCACCTCTACAAATACACATATTATTACCATAAATGGTGCAAGTAATATTTTATGGGACGGTCAAAATGCAGAATTCATGATCAACACCCCAACCATTGGTTTTTTAAACTTGGTAAATTGCACCAATTTTATTGTAAAGGATATTTCGGTTGATTATTCAACTTTACCCTTTACACAAGGAAAAATAACGGCTGTAAATATAGGAAGCGGATTTTTTGAATTTGATGTAGACCCTGGATTTTTACCCCCAACAAACGGACTTTTTGTCAACGCTCCTGAACGTTGGGGAATGATAAAAACGATTAATGGAGCGATTAAAAAAGGAACTGCCAATCTGATTCCTGCTAATGGATTTACTTTAATTTCTGGAAACAAATACAGAGCAAATAACCTTAGTGGTCAGTTAACCAACATTGTTGTTGGTGATTATTTTGTTCATATGGCACGAAATAATGGCAGAACCATTATTAGAAATAATGGTGGAAAAAATATTACTTATCTGAATGTTACTGCCTATGCAAGTCCTGCCGGTGGTTTTAATGCAGCCGATAGTGAAGAATGGAATGTGTTAAACTGTGCTATTAAATTAAAGTCTAATAGAGTACATTCTATTAATGCGGATTGTATGCATGT
>JBKBOP010000010.1:20143-27178 GCA_046293575.1 Flavobacterium sp.
TTAATGGTGGAAGAATAGCTCCTTGGGTAGAAAACTCTTTATTTGAAGGTTTTGCAGACGATTGTATGAACTTAAAATACATTAAGCGAGATATAGTAACTGTGCATAGCCCAACAGAAATTACGGTAAGAAATAGAGTGTTTGCAGGAGAAATCATGGAATTTTACAATCCCGTATCCGGAACGTTTTTAGGCAGTGTAACGGTAAATAATGTTATCACATTGGGAAATAATCTATTTAGATTAACCCTATCTGCTCCTGTAAACATTCAAACCGTTACAGACCCTGAACACCAACTTTCTGATAAGGCTTATTTGGAAAGTCGTTCCAACCAATCATTCGTATTTAAAAATAATATTGTACGAAACTCCAGAAGATATGGCTTGCTGTTACAAAATAAATTTGCCTTGATTGAAGGTAATTTATTTCAAAACACTAGTGGCTCAGCTATAAGAATTGAAAACGGAGTTGATTGGGGTGAAGGTTTTAGAGCAAGCAATATTGTCATCAACAACAATGTGATTGATAATTGTGGCTTTGATAGAACTTATATTAATGAAGGAAATTCTGCTGCTATTGCAGTTGATTTTATGCGTTTAGGAACACCATGTACCACTTCTAGTAATTGGTGTGGAACACAAACTGCCAACTGGCAAGCTCATAGTAATATTAGCATTACCAACAATAGAATCATTTATAACCGCAGAGGTTTATATCTTAAAAACATCAATGGATTAACGGTTCACAATAACTTCATTTGTCATTCCGGACAAGACATTACCCTTTCAACCGGACAAAATCCCATCCAACAAACCATACTAAATTGTAGCAACACTTCTATTATCAATTTAAATACTACGTTACCAACTTCCAATGTTCAATTTTTATTAAATGAGACCCAACCAGGTGAACCTATCATTAATTCTGGTTCAGAATCCGGTATAGGTTTACAAGTCAATAACAATGGTGGAATAATTACCCAAGGTCATTGGGATACTACTGTTGGACATACCGTTTACATGAATACGCAAAACAATGGAAGTTTAAACTTAATCAATAGTGATAACAGCCCGTTTTCTGGTAATGTTGGAGGATCTGCAAGAACTTTTGCTTTTTGGATAAAACCTGAAGAAGCAATTTTCCAAAATTTTATCATCACTGGTGGTCCAGCCAACGGAAGCGTTCTTTCTATTCAAATGGAAGCAAACAGAACATTAAGAGTTACCGACAATAATGCAAATATTGTAAGAATGAGTGATATGCCATTAGACTTAAATGTTTGGAATCATGTGGTAATTTCTGTTCCAGAAGGTGGAACCATGTTTGATATTTCTTTGTATAAAAACGGAGTGCCTTCTAACGAAACGTTCTCTGGTGCTCGAGTAAAAATAAATACTACCGAAGCTCAGATGAGATTGTTCTCAACGTTTAAAGGAACAGTAAGTGACTTCAGGTATTTTGATTATGCATTGTGTAACGGAGAGGTAGAACAAGTTTACAATGACAGATACATGAATTTATCTACAGATGAAGTATCTCTAAATAAAATCAAAATTTACCCAACCATAACCAATCAAATGATACATTTTAGCGAATCAATTGACATGGTAGAAGTATTTGATTTGGTGGGTAATAAATTATTTCAAGAAAAAGGAAATATCCAACAAATTAACGTGGAACAACTATCTGCAGGAATGTATCTGATCAGAATGAATCAAAAGGAAACAGCTAAAATCATTAAAAAATAATTCGTTGAATATGAAAAATTTCCAATTGCTTATCGGGTGTAGTTTGCTTTTTTGCATCCAAAGTTATGCCCAATATAATTTTAAGCTACCATCTCATTTCAGAGTTCAAAGAGAATTGCCTTTGGTATCTATGGAAACCCAAATGGATGTTAAAATAAGAGATTATGGAGCAATCCCTAATGACGGTATGGATGATGGAAAAGCTATCAATTCAGCCCTGGAAATGGCAAAAAAACTATCAAAATCTGGTGTGAACGTTCGGGTGGTTTTTGAAAAAGGAACGTATGAATTATTTGCAAATGGTAACAAATCGCATATCCTAAATTTAGAAGATGCCAATAATATTTTATTAGACGGAAATGAAGCCGAAATTATAATCAGAGACCCTTATTCAGGATTTTTATCTATCATGAAATCAAAAAATATCATAGTACAAGATTTATTTATAGATTATGATCCTCTCCCATTTACACAAGGAATTGTGGTTGCCGTAGACGCGAAAAACAAATCGATTGACGTAAAAGTAGATGAAGGCTTCCCTCTATTCAGTCATCAAATGTTCCAAAAAGCAACTCAAGTATGGGGAATGCTCAAAGACCCAAATGTGCCAGGAAAATTAAAAGACGGTGCTCAAAATTTATTTGGATCTAAAGATTTTACAGATTTAGGAAACCGTGTTTTTCGAATTAAATTTCAAAATGCAGGTTTGACTCGTTTCGTTGAAGTAGGTGACCCATATGTACATATAGCTCGCAGTAATGGGGTTACTATTTTTAGATCTGCTGGCAGTAAAAATATAACCTATTTAAACAATACCAATTATGCTAGTCCTGCAGGAAGTTATAATGCTAACAACATGCAAGAATGGAATATTATTGGTGGAAAAATCAAACTAAAACCGGGGAGATTACATAGTGCTAATGCCGACTGTGTGCACGTTAATGGTGGAGAAATTGGTCCATGGATAGAAAATTGCATGTTTGAAGGTTATTCAGATGATGCGGTTAACATGAAAGCATTCAAAATTGTCATTTTAAAACAATTGAGCCCCACCGAAATTGTGGTAAAACAATCCGTTAAAAAAGGAGATGTCTTGCGAATTTTTAACCCTAGAGATGGGGTATTGATTGGAGATTATGTGGTGGCAAACAATAAACCAAACAGAGGGGATGGAATGGAAATCACTTTAAACAAGCCTCTAGAGGTTAAATTAAAAACAGGAGAAAACAAATTGAGTGATGTAATATACCTAGATAACAAATGCAACGAATCATTTGTTATCAGAGGAAATACATTTAAAAACGCAAGAAGATACGGATTGCTGCTCCAAAATTCATATGGCTTGATTGAAAGAAACTTATTTGAAAATTTAAGTCAATCTGGAATAACTATTTACAATGGTGTTGATTGGGGAGAAGGTTTTATTGCAAGTAATATTGTGATTAACCAAAATATTTTTAATAATTGCGGTTATGATTTTGCTTATCAGTCACAACAAGAAAATCCGGCTACCATTAGAATTATTGTCAATAAACTCAAAAACTTAGAAGCCGAAGGTAAATGGAATGGCACAACTCGTTCAGAATGGCAAGGAGTTAACAATATTGCCATAACAAACAATACCTTTTCTTATAACATAAGAGCGTTGCACATACAGTGCACCACTAACACTTTGATTAAAGGAAATCGGTTTATTAGAAACTCTAACGACTTAGCTAAAGAACACGAAATCATGACCGAAGACAATAATAGTAATTTAGTTTTTGATAATTAAATCTCTGTTGTATAAAAAACAAATTACAAATGAACTATCACTCCAAATTCTTTTACCTGGTATTCTTAACCATACTTTTAGTTTCTTGTGTATCCCAAGGACAACAAACTAAATCACAAAAACCAAACATTGTTTTGTTTTTTGTAGACGATTTAGGATGGTCTGATATGGGATTCAGAAACCCTGTATTCGAATCTCCAAATATCGATGCTCTATCAAAAGCTGGCATTAATTTTAAACAAGCCTACATTGCAAGCCCGACCTGTAGCCCCAGTAGAGCTACGTTACTAACAGGACAACATCCGGCTCGATTGCAAATGGTTCGACACATTCCTGCGGGTAAGAAATATAATTTTGATGAATTTGACCGTACAGAAACCGAATTTCATTTGTTAGAAAAAGACCCTGCACAATTTCCTTCACGCAATTGGCTTCCGTTAGAACACGAAACGTATGCAGAAGCACTTAAAAAATTAGGTTACTACAACCTATTTATTGGAAAATGGCATTTAGGGGCTGAAAAATACCATCCCATTTATCAGGGTTTTGATGAGCAAATTGGCACAACCAACTATGGTCATCCAAAATCATTTTATCCACCTTATTTTAAACTAGACACCCTTTTTCCAGACAGTAATAACACTTACCTCACTGATAAACTAACCAACCATGCGGTAGATTTTATTGAAAACTACAATCAGAAATCCCCGTTCATGCTAACTTTTTCCTATTATGCAGTACATACACCACATATAGGTAGAAAAGATTTGGTAGAATACTTCAAAGCAAAAGGTTTAGAAGAACGTTATGCCAATTATGCCGCTCAAGTAAAAGCCTTAGATGAGTCCGTTGGAAAAGTGTTGGCTGCAGTAAAGCAAAAAGGAATTGAAAACGAAACCATTATTTTGTTTTTATCAGACCAAGGTGGATTTTTTGAAAATACTCCATTAAGAGGTGGAAAAATGAACGAAACCTTATTTGAAGGTGGAGCTCGTGTACCTTTTTTTGTGTATTGGCCAGGTGTAACCAAACCAAACAGTACCAATAACTCCATTGTTCAATCAACTGATTTATTCCCCACCCTAGTTGAAATTGCAGGAGGAAATGTAAATGACCACAAAAACTTAGATGGAATTTCATTACTTCCAACCATTAAAAATAATAACCATTTAAAAAGAGTTGAGCCTATTTATGGCTATCGTGCTTACGAAGATTTGTATACTTCGGTTCGCTCAGAACAATGGAAGCTGTTGGCATACCGAAGTGGAAAAGTGGAACTTTACGATATAGATAGCGATCCCGAAGAATCTATTGACCTTTCGGAAAAAAATCCAAAAAAAGTACATGAGCTTACCAAAAAATTGATCCATTGGGAAAAACAAATGAATGTGACAAAATATTCAGGAGTTGCAAAAAAATAAGAATCTTATGAAATCGGCATCATAAAAAAAACACTAATGAAATTAATAAAAATCCTTTTTGCTTCTTTATTCATATTACTTTCATGTGAAGTTAAATCACAAAACTCAACTATTACACAAAAAACCAAAAAGCCTAACATACTTTTATGTGTGGCAGATGATGCGACTTGGAAACACATGAGTGCTTATGGTAACTCCTGGGCAAGTACCCCTGCTTTTGATCAAATCGCAAAAGAGGGATTGCTTTTTAAAAATGCCTATACACCAAATGCCAAATGTGGCCCATCAAGAGCAATTGTGTTAACAGGTAGAAATTCATGGCAATTGGAAGAAGCAGCGAATCATTTGGCTTATTTCCCTAAAAAATTCAAATCTTATCCCGAAGCATTAGTACAACAAGGGTATCTTGTCGGATATACAGGGAAAGGATATGCCCCAGGTACGGCACTAAATGAAGATGGTTCTAAAAGAGAATTATTAGTGAAGGCTTACAATGGTATTAAAAAAGAAGTTCCTACCACTGGAATTAATACCGTAGATTATGTGGAAAATTTTAAAAAGTTTCTGTCTGAAAGAAAAAATGCGGATTCTCCTTTTTGTTTTTGGTATGGAGGACACGAACCACACCGAAAATACGAATATGGTACAGGAGTAAGTGTTGGAAATAAAAAATTAAGCGACATAGACAAAGTATTTCCCTATTGGCCAGATAACGAAGTGGTTAGAAACGACATGCTTGATTATGCTTTTGAATTAGAATATTTTGACCAACAACTTGGAGGTATGCTATTAGCCTTAGATGAAATTGGTGAGTTAGAGAATACCCTAATTGTTGTTACTGCAGATAATGGGATGCCATTTCCGAGAGCAAAAGGATTTAGCTATGAATATTCTAACCACATGCCCTTGGCAATTATGTGGAAAAATGGCATAAAAAATCCAGGCAGAGTAATTGAGGATTATGTAAGTTTTACAGACTTTGCGGCTACTTTTTTAGAAATATCCGGTTATCATGATGCAGAAGTAGGAATGCAACCTATTCAAGGAAAAAGCTTAGTTTCTTACTTTAATACCAAAAAAACGTCCATCAAAAAATCAGCAGAAAATTATGTTTTACTTGGTCAGGAACGACACGATACTGGCAGACCAAATGATGAAGGATACCCCATAAGAGGTATAGTAAAAGATGGCTTTCTGTTTGTGATTAATTATGAAAATGAACGATGGCCTTCTGGAAATCCGGAAACAGGATATACCAATACTGATGGAAGTCCAACCAAAACTGAAATAATTAATTTGAATAGAACGGGCGAAAACCATGAATACTGGAAGTTGAATTTTGGCAAACTTCCAAAAGAACAGCTATTTCAGGTAAGCGTTGATGAGTTTTGTATGAATAACTTAGCAGAAAATCCAAAATATGCTGCATTAAAGAAAGATCTTAAAAAACTTTTAAAAAACGAACTCAAGAAGCAAAACGACCCAAGAATGTTTGGTAATGGTGGTATTTTTGAAAGCTATACTCCGGATAGAAATGGAAAACTTTATGAAAAAATAATGAATAGAGAAGAGGTAAAAACGCCTTGGATTAATAAATCTGATATTGAAAAGAAATAAATTAAAATAGCTAAAATTCACTAGCTTGTTTACTTAGTTCTCGGTAATGTATTGACAAACTCCTTATCTCTTATTTACATGAAGAATACATAAATTTTGCTTAGAAAATAGAAATTAAACTTGATCTAATATTAATTTCAAAAACAAATTAGAAATATTTAAAAGCCGTCAAAACTAATTTATCAACGGATCTTATTTGTTTTAATAAAAGACTTATTGAATAATTTGGCATTGTATGAAAAATAGGAATTTACAGGTCTTTAATAGCAATTTCAAATCATTTGATTTCTCAGAAAATTACTTTAAAACTAAATAATCATTAAAATGAAAAATCTTCTATTTCTATTATACTGTTTGCCAATGTTTATGCAAGCTAAAATTATACTTCCTGATTTGGTTTCTAACCACATGGTACTGCAACGAAACACCGAAGTAAAACTTTGGGGTTGGGCAGATGCTAATGAAAAAATTACCA
>JBKBOP010000010.1:27275-32285 GCA_046293575.1 Flavobacterium sp.
AAGGTAATTGGGAAGTAAAAGTCAAAACAACTTTAGAGGTATCTCCACAAACCATTCAACTAAAAAGCAAAGACTCTTACATTTTAATTGAAGACGTATTATTCGGAGAAGTTTGGTTGTGTTCCGGACAATCCAATATGGAAATGCCTTTGAAAGGATATCAGGGGCAACCCATTTTTGGAAGCACTGAAGCCATACTAAAAGCAAACAATAAAAATTTGCGTTTATTTCAGGTTGTAAAAGTTGGAACCAAAAAGCCATTGAAAAACTTTGCTGAAAAAAGTAAATGGGAAATCTCAAATCCCGAATCTGCAACTGCCTTTAGTGCTATCGGATTTTTTTTCGGAATGCAATTGCAAGAAACCTTGCAAGTACCAGTTGGCATTATTCACGCTTCTTGGGGAGGAAGTCCGGTACAAGCATGGATGTCGGAAGAAACTTTACAAGCCTTGGAACCTATTGATTGGCAAAAACACAACTTTAAAGAAAAACTAAACCAAACACCTACTGCTTTGTTCAATGGTATGATCCATCCAATCATTAATTACCACATCAAAGGAGCTTTATGGTATCAGGGAGAAAATAACAGAGGAAAATTTAATTTATACAAAACTCTATTACCTGCTATGGTGAAAGAATGGAGAGCTAAATGGAATGTGGGTGACTTCCCATTTTATTTTGTGCAAATAGCACCGTTCCATTACCAAAAATTAGATGCTTTTGATGCTCCTGCAAATTCTGCCTTTATGCGTGAAGCAATGGTTGAATGTGTGGCGTTGATACCAAATTCCGGAATTGCTATTACCACAGATTTAGGAAGCGATAAAACCATTCATCCACCTAAAAAAATTGAAATTGCACATCGTTTGCTATTAAATGCACTTAACCAAACCTATGGCATGAAAAATATTGCTTACAAAGGCCCTGAACTAAAAGATTTCACAGTTAATGAAAATACTATCGAATTACATTTTCAAGTGTCAGGTTTTGGATTGTACAGTAACGGTGATTTAACTGCATTTGAAATTGCTGGAGAAGATCGAGTATTTTACCCTGCCAATGCAACAATATTTAAATATAGGAGCATTAAAGTTAGTAGCGAAAAAGTGACAAAACCTGTAGCTGTTAGATATGCTTGGAGCAATTATATAGAAGGTAATTTATATAATTCCAACCTCTTGCCAGCATCGTCTTTTAGAACAGATCAATGGGAAAAAGCTACTAGGGCAACCCAAAATTAATTAACTTAAAATCTTCTGAACGAAACCAAAAACAATATATACTCATTTGAGAATCTATTTCTTTTACCTTGATATCATTACCTATTTTATAAAATAACTGAATTTAAAAAACAAGAAATAACAACTTAAAGCAGTTTTACAGTGGCAAAATACTGATATGGGACTTTTAAAGACCAATCAACAACGAATCACTACTTTTAAACCGAACGTATTTTTTACCTCCACCAATTATATCCATGAATTAGATATCGTAGTGCTCAATTTAATTTATACCTTTAATTCAAGTAAGAAGAAATCCAAATTTGTGGAAAGTGAATTTTAGCCCTCGAAAGTATGTCATCAATAAAAATGAAAACATCAATCCTTTCTATTTTGGTTTTATTTATTTCGTGTAACCAAAAAGAAGCATCATTAATAACCAATTATCCCGAAGATATCAACGTTCCTGAGGGAATGATTTGGGTGCCTGGTAATTCGTTTACCATGGGAGCAATAGATGCAGATTCGTATGCCTTACCACAAGAAAAACCCGCACATCCGGTGGCGGTTGATGGCTTTTTTATGGATGCAACCGAAGTCACCAATGCCCAATTTCAAAAATTTATAAATACTACAGGCTATCTGACTACCGCAGAAAGAGCAATCGACTGGGAAGAAATGAAAAAGATGCTGCCTGAAGGCACCCAAAAACCTCACGATTCGTTATTGGCACCAGGATCTTTGGTGTTTTATAAAGAAATCACAAAAGTAAACGGTTTAGAGAATTGGCAACAATGGTGGAAATGGGTGATTGGAGCCAACTGGAAACAACCCAGTGGTCCAAACTCTACCATAGAAGGAAAAGAGCATTATCCGGTGGTACATGTTTCTTATGAAGATGCTCAAGCCTATTGCAAATGGGCCAACAGAAAATTACCCACCGAAGCCCAATGGGAATTAGCCTCAAGAGGAAATTTAACCAATGCCCGATACACTTGGGGAAATGATAGCTCTCTATTAGATAAAAACGCCAATACTTGGCAAGGAAACTTTCCTCTCAATAACCAAAACACTGATGGTTATGATTTGCTTGCTCCAGTTAAAAGTTACTCGCCAAATAGCTTGGGGCTTTTTGACATGGCCGGAAACGTATGGGAATACACAGCTGATTGGTATCATGTTGATTATTACCGGGAATTGTTAAATACAGGAAACGTAACTAAAAATCCAACCGGAGCAAAAGAAGCCAAAAACCCAAACAACCCTTACCAGGCTGAAAAGGTTATCAAAGGCGGTTCATTTTTATGCAACGAAAGTTATTGTTCTAGTTACAGAATCTCTGCTCGTATGGGGATGACACCCGATTCAAGTTCTGACCATGTAGGATTCAGAACCATTGCTACGATAGAAGTGTTGCGGAAAAAGAAGATAAAATAAGGAAGTTTTTTACAATAAAATCCAATGAAAAAGTCCTGAACCATGTTCTTTAAAATGAGAACATTATAGAATACAAGTCAAAAAAACACTTAATTTTTTTGGGAATCTATCTCTTTATTCAACATCAAAAGTCGGAATATTGATTGATTTAACCCGCTATTTATCTGTAGAATATGTCGTAAAAAAGAAAAGGACTCATCAAGTAAATCTTGATCAGTCCCACTTAGTACCCGGAGTGGGAACCTGCCTGCCGGCAGGCAGGTCGAACCAACACTCCTAAGAACACGAGTTTGAGTCATTATTTTCAAAACTATCTCTTATTATTTTCAACTTTTCTTTACCTACACCTGATTTAAAATATTTTTCTCTGGTTCGAGCATCCATTCGTGTTTCACACTCTTCAAAATGAATTAGTTTAAATGGTTTATAAGGTTGAGTTGTTTTATTTTTGCCTGAATTATGTTCAAAAATACGTCTATCCAAATTTTCAGTTAAACCAACATAAATATAATTTCTTTCTAAACTTAATATAGCGTAAACAAAAAACATAAATTTTTATTTAAATTTCATAAAAAAACCTCCCATTGCTGAGAGGTTTTGTACCCGGAGTGGGAATCGAACCCACACCCTTTCGGACACGAGTTTGAGTCGTGCGCGTCTACCAATTCCGCCATCCGGGCAATTTAGATGATTAGTTTTTAATTGTAATTCTGCAATGAAAACTAAAACACAGTAGCTTGGCAGCTATTTTGTGGGTGCAAATGTAATTATTTTTTATTTCCCTTACCAAAAATATACAATTAATCCTTTTCTGCTTCAATTTAATTCCTAAATTTGCACCTCCTTTTAAGGGAAACACACAACTAACTACTAAACAAACACTTAAAATGGGTTATATCGAACCAGAAGCAAAGATATTTGCTTGTTCGCAAAGTGTTTATCTAGCTGAAAAAATTGCTGAAAACTATGGCATTCCGCTGGGTAAAGTTACGTTCTCACATTATAGTGATGGTGAATTTCAGCCATCTTATGAAGAATCCATTCGCGGTTTACGGGTGTTCATCGTTTGCTCGACTTTCCCTAGTGCTGATAACCTGATGGAACTATTGCTGATGATTGACGCTGCCAAAAGAGCTTCGGCTAGGCACGTCACCCCGGTAATTCCCTATTTTGGTTGGGCACGTCAGGACCGAAAAGACAAACCTAGAGTACCCATCGGAGCTAAGTTGGTGGCCAAATTATTAGAAACCGCGGGTGCTACAAGAATCATGACCATGGACCTCCATGCAGATCAAATTCAAGGTTTCTTTGAAAAGCCAGTAGATCATTTGTTTGCCTCTACCATCTTTTTGCCCTATGTAAAAAGCTTAAAGCTGGACAATCTCACTATAGCCTCCCCAGACATGGGTGGTTCTAAGAGAGCTTATGCCTACTCAAAATTTCTGGAGTCTGATGTGGTGATTTGTTACAAACATAGAAAAGTGGCCAATGTGATTGACACTATGGAACTTATTGGTGAAGTAACTGGAAGAAACGTGGTCTTGGTAGATGATATGATAGACACCGGTGGAACTTTGGCAAAAGCAGCCGACCTTATGATTGAACGAGGGGCATTGAGTGTCAGAGCAATTTGTACGCATGCCATTCTCTCAGGAGATGCTTATGAAAAAATTGAAAAATCGCAATTAAGCGAATTGATTGTAACAGATTCCATTCCTTTAAAGAAGGAATCCAAAAAAATTAAAGTGGTGAGTTGTGCACCCCTTTTTGCAGAAGTTATGCACATGGTGCAACACAACAATTCCATTAGTGGAAAGTTTTTGATGTAGAGTATTTTAATTTTTAACTATATATATTACTAATGAAATCAATTACGATTAAAGGATCAGAAAGAGAAAGCGTAGGCAAGTCGGCAACGAAGGCGGTACGCGATGCTGGATTGGTTCCCTGTGTTATTTACGGAGGAGAACAACCAGTACATTTTACAGCAGACGAAAGAGCATTCAAAGGCTTGGTGTACACTCCAAATGCACACACTGTTGTAGTTGAATTAGAAAACGGCAAAAAAATCGATGCTATTCTTCAAGACATTCAGTTTCACCCAGTGTCTGACAAGATTTTACACATCGACTTTTACCAGTTAAAAGACGATAGAGAAATCGTTATGGAAGTTCCCGTGAAAATTGTGGGTAAATCTAAAGGGGTTATGTCTGGTGGTACTCTTCGTTTAAACCAACGTCGTTTGAAAGTAAAAGCGTTACCAAAAAATCTTCCAGATTTTGTGGAAGCAGACATCACTGAATTAGACATGGGTAACAAATTATATGTTACCAAACTTCCTGTAGACAACTTC
>JBKBOP010000011.1:0-10984 GCA_046293575.1 Flavobacterium sp.
CAGAAGTGAGATTTTCTTTCACAATGATGAACAAAAGGAAAAAGCGAATGCCTATGTAGCAGCTCTTACCGATGAAAATGTTTTCTCATCTCCCATAGTGACCAGAATAACGCCAGCTTCTGCTTTCTATGAGGCTGAAGACTATCATGTCAATTACTACCGTCAAAACACTTCTCAGCCCTATTGTCAATATGTAATTTCGCCAAAGGTTGATAAAGTGAGAAAGTTGTTTAAAGACAAACTCAAAAAATAAATTTCCTCTGAAGTTCAGTTACGGAACAGCTTTAAGGAAGCATTGATGTAATTTAAAATAAAAACGCTATGAACAAATCTATTGAAAATGAAATTTACGAGTTGTTAGGTGACGATCACCAAATGACTTCTGCCGAAACACCTCTGCGACCCGATGCATTTGATAAAACCGATGAAGAGAAAATGGAAGTCATTGAAGAACATTTTCACATCATTATGGAAGCTTTGGGATTAGATATGACAGATGATAGCTTGCGTGGAACCCCTCATCGTGTGGCCAAAATGTTTGTCAAAGAAATTTTTAGTGGATTATCACCTGAAAACAAGCCAAAAATTTCAGTTTTTGAGAACAGTTACCATTATGACAAAATGTTGGTTGAAGCTAATATTAGTTTTAATTCAACGTGTGAGCATCACTTTTTGCCCATCGTCGGAAAAGCACACTTGGGTTATGTTTCAAATGGTAAAGTTATTGGATTGTCCAAACTAAACAGAATTGTAGATTATTATGCTAGAAGACCTCAAGTACAAGAACGCATGATTATGCAAATTTTTAATGAGTTAAAACAGGTGTTAAACACTGATGACGTAATTGTAATTATAGAAGCCGAGCACTTATGTGTTTCCAGTAGAGGAATTAAGGACAGTTCCAGTTATACTTCAACTATTCAATATGGTGGAATTTTCGAACAAAAGGAACACAGAGAAGACTTCTTTAATTTATTGAATAAAGAAAAATAATGGTTTCGTTTTTGCGTTATTTGTAGGTATGCAAAACGCAATAGAAAATAAAACCCTTACTAAAAACTCAACACGGTCTCGAGACTTAGTGTTGAGTTTGTTGTTTGATGCCATTGGGTACTTATCCTATCTTATTCCACTTGGTATTTTTACCGATATGATATGGGCTCCCTTTTCCGCCTTGATGTTGTTTTTCTTATATCGCGGAATGATTGGTAAAATTGGAGGAGCTGTTCAATTTATGGAAGAGTTGAGTCCAGGATTGGACTTTATTCCAACGTTTACTATCAGTTGGTTGTATAAATACTATTTTTCGAAAGAGGTTTAAGACTTCCTTTCAAACCAATCTGGTATAAAACCTAAACGCAGACTTCGAAGCATTTTCTTTTCAAAGTTCCAGAAAAATTCAAATTGCCCGAAGATAAAACCAATCAAGACCAACAATACCTGGTAGATGGGAAAAATGGCAAACAAGCGAAAGGGTAGGTAAAAAGCACCTAGAGTTTCTTTGGTCAGACCAATGTAATTGGTGAAAGGTTTAGACATCCATGCAGCCGTAGAACCAGTAATAGCAAACACAATAAATATAACAGTAAGTTGCCAGTTGGAGGTAACTCCCCAACGTTCTTTTAATTTTTTCATTCTTTAGGGTCTTGCGGTAAAAGTACCAAAATTTTGTTTATTGGTCATTTGAAAATATACCAAATAATTATATAACATATAATTCACTTCATAGCCGTAATCGATATTGGGCCAATAATCAATACTCATCAAATATAAGTTAGAGGGGTATCTATTGGGTTGTAAAACCCTTTGATTAAACTCATTCACCCAAATTCTATTTCTGCTCTCCAAGAAACTTTGATTATAATACCCTCTTGGCATTGCATAGGAACTTAACCATGGATTAAATCCTGGATCTATTATGATAATCTCATACTCTAGTTCATCATTTGCTATTCGAATGGTATCGTTTGTGATTTTATTATTATCAGTATTCTGGTTTGAGAATTCTTTTGGAGTAGAAGAGCAAGCCCAAATGAGCATAACAAAAAGGAAAAAACAGTAAATACTTTTCATAAATTAAAGATACTAAAAAAGCTCCCATCACTGAGAGCTTTTACATTAATTTAAATCTTATTATTACTTTCCGAAAAATTTACCAAGCAATCCTCCAGCTTTCTTACCTCCTTTACCTGACAATGCTGCCATAGCATCTTGAATATCCAGTTTTCCGTCTCCATTTTGATCTAATCCCATTTTGGCTAGTATACCCATAATATCATTTCCTCTTCCATTGGTTAGTGAACCAATGATATCAGACAGTTCAAAACCCTTTTGGTTTGGGTCTTTTGCCTTTCCTAACAAAGAGCCTAATACTTGAGGAATCAAATTATTGGCTACATTATTACTTGCACCACTATCCAAATTGCAATTTTTATTCAAATTGTTGGACACTTTATCAATCAATCCTTTTACAATAGGGTTATCAGCTTTTGAAGCATTGTTACCTTGTAATAAGGTGGCGAATTTTGCAGCTCCACCATCTTGAATTAAATCCTGTAAACCTGAATAAAGGGAGCTTTGGGCTTCTTTGATTACTTTGTCATTCAATTCATTGGGTACACTATTATTTTTTACAACAGCCTCTTGCCCGAATTGATTCATGAGTTGTGAAAGTTGTTCTATCATAATGAAATGATTTATAGTTAGTCTATAAAATTACATAACTATTTGATAACTAGCAACTAATTTTTTAACAAACTAATGATTTGTTCTGCCAACTCAGTACCAATGCGTTCTTGTGCTTCTAAAGTGGCCGCACCAATATGAGGCGTCAATGAAATATTGGGATGCATCAATAATTTTAATTCTGGAGTAGGTTCATTTTCAAAAACATCCAAGCCCGCAAAAAGTACTTTTCCTGTATCCAATGCCTCACATAATGCTACTTCATCAATCACTCCACCACGTGCTGCATTGATGATACCTACATTGTCTTTCATCATTTTAAATTCATCTCTTCCAATTACATATGTATCCTGAGCGGGAACATGCAACGTAATAAAATCGGAATGTCTTAACAAATCATCAAACGGTTCTGTTTGAATATCTACATTGATAAATTGACCGTTATAAAAATCAACTTTAATCACCGCTTCACCTACATATTTATCTGAGGCAATAACACGCATTCCAAGTCCAAGAGCCATTTTTGCTACCGCTTGTCCTATTCTTCCAAAACCAATAATACCTATTGTTTTTCCTCGAAGTTCAATGCCGTTAGCATAGGCTTTTTTCAATTTCTCAAATTGTGAATCACCCTCCAAAGGCATGTTTCTATTCGAATCATGTAAAAAACGAACGCCTGAGAATAAATGAGCAAATACCAATTCTGCCACAGATTCTGAAGAAGAAGCAGGCGTATTGATCACATGAAGACCTTTTTCACGAGCATACGTTACATCAATATTATCCATCCCCACGCCACCACGACCGATGATTTTTAAACTTGGGCAATTATCGATAATGTCTTGTCTTACTTTGGTGGCACTTCTCACTAAAAGCACGCTTACATTATGAGTATTTATAAAATTGGCAACTTGTTCCTGAGCTACTTTTGTAGTAATCACTTCAAATCCACCTTTTTCTAAGGCTTTGATTCCGGCAGGTGATATACCGTCGTTGGCTAATACTTTCATTATATTATTTTAAATTTTATTAAACTGTTCTTTCTAATTCCTGCATGACGTCAACCAATACCTGAACACTTTCCAATGGTAAAGCATTATACATACTGGCACGGTAACCACCCACAGAACGGTGTCCATTAAGTCCAGAGATTCCGGCTGCTTTCCATAAGCTATCAAACTTTTCTTGAAGAGTAGTTTCATTCAATAAAAAGGTAGCGTTCATGAAAGAGCGATCTTCTTTAGCAGCAGCACCAACGAACAAAGGATTTCTATCGATCTCATTATAGATTAAATTTGCTTTTGCTTCATTTTTAGCTTCAATGGCTGCCAATCCTCCTGATTTTTGAATCCACTGTAAGGTGAGGAGGGAAGTATACACTGCAAATACCGCAGGAGTATTGTACATACTTTCTTTAGCAATATGTTGTTGATAATCCAACATGGCAGGAATTTGTCTACCGGTTTTTCCAAGTAACTCTTCTTTAACAACTACCAAAGTCGTTCCAGCAGGTCCCATGTTTTTTTGTGCTCCAGCATAGATCAATCCAAATTGAGTAAAATCCAATTGTCTTGAAAAAATATCAGAACTCATGTCTGAAATCATAGGAATCTCCGTTTTTGGAAAAGATTTCATCTGGGTTCCAAAAATGGTATTGTTGGAAGTACAATGAAAATAATCGGCTTCAGATGGTATATCGTAATTTTTTGGAATATAGTTATAGTTTTCAGTTTTAGAGCTGGCCACTACTACAGTTTCTCCGAATGCTTTAGCTTCTTTGATAGCGGCAGAAGCCCAAGTACCAGTATCTAAATAAGCTGCCCTTCCATTCACTTTCATAAAATTGTAAGGAACCATGAGAAATTCTAAACTAGCTCCACCGTGAAGAAACAAAGCCTGATACCCTTTTCCTGTCAGACCGAGTAAATCAAGTGCTAAAGCTCTTGCCTCGTCCATAACTGCCACGAAATCTTTGCTTCTATGGGAAATTTCAAGAATTGAAAGACCTGAGTTATTAAAATTTAAAACCGCTTCTGAGGCTTTTTGAAACACTTCTTGTGGGAGAATGCAGGGACCTGCACTGTAATTATGTATTTTCATGAATTTTGGTTGTTTTAAGCATTGCAAATTTCGTCAAACCCTCTTAGAATCAACCTAAAAAAATCATTAAGTTTTCAAAAACTATTAACGAAATCGATGTAGGTGTTGATAAGGAATTCTAAAACTACAGATTACTTAAAAATGTAAGCGTATCAATACCATCTGCGTAATCATTTAGTTGTGGTTTTTGAGTTTGACCAAAAGGAATCAGCTTAGGAAAAACTATGGATTGACTTCCAACCACACACTGAATGTGTTCTTTATCATTTTCGATTTTTTCAAAAACATTTTCTAGATGGTTATAAGTTTCATAAAAAACACTAGAAATAGGGGAGGCGTGACTCAAATCTTCTTTGAGAGTTAAAAATCCGTTATCTAATATTTTAAATTGGCTCATTAAATACACCGCTTTATTGTAATCGTAATTGTTGGCATATCGCTCATATTCAATCACTTCTTTGTATAGAAACATAGCTTCGAAAAAGGCTTTAAAGTCATAATCTTGAGGCACAAATAATTTTGATACATTTCTGCATCCTAATCCGAAGTATCTAAAAATATCTTCTCCAAGTGCCACCAACTCTTCAAGGGTTTCCTTTCCTGTGAGAAGAGCGACAGAGTTTCTATTTTTGCGAATGATGGAAGGCACGTTTTTAAAGTAGTATTCAAAATATCGTGCGGTATTGTTACTGCCCGTAGCAATGACAGCATCAAAATTTTCTAATTTACCTTCAACAAAATAAATTTTATTTTTTAATTCGGGTTGTGATACTATTAAAAAATTAGCCATGAAGGAAATTAACAATTGGTCATTCGAAGAGCGTTTAGCTACTACCTGATGACCACTCAACAATACGCAAATAAAGTCATGAAAACCTACCAATGGAATATTCCCCGCTAGAATTAATCCTATTTTTTTGGATTCTTGAACTGAAAAAGAATAGTTTTTCAACCAGTATTTAAGGTTTTCCTCTGTTAAAGCATCACTCCACTGTTCTAATGAAAACGTCACTTGTTCTGGAGTAAACCATCCATTGTAGTGAATGGATCTTTCAGTAATTTCATTTAATTGTTCAGAAAACGTATTCCAAGTTGAATGAGTTACAAAAGTTTTTCCACTTAAATGGGCTCTAAGGAATGTTCCTAGTTCAACAATTGCTAAAAAGGGGGGAGAATCCGACATCAATATTTTTTTATCAGTGGTTTTCATGTAATTTTGCACAAAAATAAAACAAAAAGCCATGGCAATCATTATAACTGACGAATGTATTAACTGCGGAGCTTGTGAACCGGAGTGCCCTAACAATGCCATTTATGAAGGAGCAGACGATTGGCGTTATAAGGATGGTACCAAACTAAGCGGACAAATTGTGTTGCCTGATGGCTCTCAAGTTGACGCAGAAGCACCACAAACCCCCATTTCCGACGATGTCTATTACATCGTACCAGGTAAATGCACTGAATGTTTGGGTTTTCATGAAGAACCTCAGTGTGCAGCTGTTTGCCCTGTAGATTGTTGTGTGCCGGATGATAATCATGTGGAAGATGAAGAAACTTTATTGAATCGACAAAAATTTTTACATAACGAATAATGCAAGCCTCCTTCGGGAGGTTTTTTTATGAAATGCATCCCAAATCCCTCTTTCTTATGAATGTAAAAAGACTATCTTTGCGGCCGTTAATCGCATAAATAGCACCCATAATGAAAGCCGGAATCGTAGGTTTACCCAATGTCGGAAAGTCGACACTTTTTAATTGTTTATCCAATGCCAAAGCACAGAGTGCTAATTTTCCATTTTGTACCATAGAACCCAACATCGGAGTTGTCAACGTTCCAGATAGTCGATTGGAGAAACTAGAAGAATTGGTGAATCCAGAAAGGGTTGTACCCGCAACAGTTGAAATTGTCGATATCGCTGGTTTGGTGAAAGGAGCAAGCAAAGGCGAAGGTTTGGGAAATCAATTTTTAGGAAACATACGAGAGTGTCATGCTATTATTCATGTATTGCGTTGTTTTGATAACGATAATATCATACACGTTGATGGTAATGTCAACCCAGTGAGAGATAAAGAAACCATCGACATTGAATTACAATTAAAAGATTTAGATACTGTTGAAAAGCGTTTGGACAAGGTGCGTAAAACTGCCAAAGCTGGGGTTAAAGAAGCTCAAATGGAAGCCGCTTTACTTGAAGATATTCACAAAAACTTGTTGGCCGCTAAGCCTGCTAGAGTGGTACAACCTAAAAATCAGGATGAAGAAGATTTATTGAAGAGTTTTCAATTAATTACATCCAAACCAGTCTTATATGTTTGTAATGTTGATGAAGGTGCTGCTAAAAATGGTAATGCCTATGTGGAGCAAGTCAAAGAATTAGTTAAAGATGAAGGAGCTCAGGTGTTGGTGTTGGCGGTTGCCACAGAAGCAGATATTACAGAATTGGAATCTTATGAAGAGCGACAAATGTTCCTTGAAGATTTAGGTTTAGATGAAGCGGGTGTATCTAAACTAATTCGTTCGGCCTATAAGCTTTTGGAACTTCAGACGTATTTTACTGCTGGAGTCAAAGAGGTGAGAGCTTGGACTGTGCCTGTTGGGGCTACAGCTCCACAAGCAGCTGGAGTTATTCACTCAGACTTTGAAAAAGGATTTATTAGAGCAGAAGTAATTGCTTTTAATGATTATGTCACTTATGGTTCTGAAGCTAAAGTAAAAGAAGCCGGAAAGCTACGCGTAGAGGGGAAAGAATACATTGTGAAAGACGGTGACGTGATGCACTTTAGATTTAATGTATAGATAGCGATGGCTCAATTGGTAAAAATATATCCTGAAAACCCCAATCCCAAGGAAATCAACAAGGTATTGCAAGTTCTTCGCAATGGAGGACTAGTCATTTATCCAACCGATACGGTGTATGGACTAGGATGTGATATTACCAATACAAAGGCTTTAGAAAGAATTGCTAAGATCAAAGGAATAAAACTCGAAAAGGCTAATTTTTCTTTTATCTGTTATGATTTAAGCAATCTTTCAGACTATGTCAAACAGATTGACACGGCCACTTTTAAAATATTGAAAAAAGCATTGCCGGGACCGTTTACTTTTATTCTTCCGGGAAATAATAATTTACCAAAGGAATTTAAAAAGAAGAAAACCGTGGGTATTCGTATACCTGACAATAACATCATTCGTGAAATTGTGAGACAATTAGGCAATCCAATTGTTACAACTTCTATTCATGACGACGATGAAATCCTTGAATATTCCACCGACCCTGAATTAATTTTCGAAAAATGGCAAGATAAAGTTGATTTAGTCATTGATGGAGGGTATGGAGATAATATGCCCTCAACAATTGTAGATCTTTCTGAGGGAGAACCTGAACTGATTCGAGAGGGTAAAGGGGATTTTGAGGCGTTATGATGATAGCCTTATGAACAGAATTTTGCTTTAAAGCTAAGTCTTAAAACTTTTTAGATTCATTTAATTTGATTCTAAAAAAACATAAATGTTTTTTTTGTTGATTAATGACCTACCTTGCAGATAAATAACCCTAAAAATTAAGTCATGGATTCAAAAAAAATTATAAGTCTTGTACTTATCGGTGTTGGTGTTGCTCTAGTAATTTATGGAATGAATCACATGGATTCTGCCAGTTCTCAGATAGGTGAATTATTCGGTAAAACAGACAATAAAGGAATGATTAGTATGATTATTGGAGGTGTTCTAGCCGTTGCAGGATTGATTTCATTTTTGTCAACAAAGTCAAAATAAGAATCTATGATTTAAATTCTATTTTTCAAACAATCCAATCGTACCGCCCACCCAGTCTTTGTCTTTGTTGTATTTAACGCCAATCATTTCGCCACGACTTAATCGCACAAGGTTAGTAACTGGAATGGGTTGATCTTCATCATCAGGCCATAGGAAGAGTACACGCACTTCTGCTTTAACTTTTCCATCGGGGGCTTCCACTATGGGTAAGTAGTTTACTTTTTTCTGAAGTATATAAAGCTCTTTTTCTTTAACGGCCAAGATATCTTCTTCTTTGATATGAAAAACCACTCCACTTCCAGAAAAGGAAAACAAAGGTTTTAAGACATAATTTTCTAAATCTTTCGGAAATTCCTTTAAATCACTTAACAAAGTAGTTTCGATAAAATAATCTCCTTTAAGATAGGGGAGGATGAATTTACTAACTCTGAAGAACCAATTGGGATGTCCTGCCCAAGAGACATCCAAATCTTCTGTGAAGTCAAAATTGAGTTGTAAATCAGTTCTCACATCAAGTTCATCAAAAATAACGCGATTGTAAATTCTTTTGATTTGAATTTCTTTACCCTCTGCATTTTTATAAAACAGCTTTTTACCTTGTTGAAATACTTCTGTAACACACACAATGGGTATTCCTACATCTTGTTGACAATAGTAAAAATCAATTTTAGTATTTTGTTTTTCAGGTTCAATCTCCAGCAAGACCACTTCATGAGGTTGGTGCTGATCAAGAATTACTTTTTTCAACAACTTATGATATTCATGGGCATCAATACCATTCCAAAAAGGGGTTAGTTCGTTTAAAAAAGGGTAGGCTGCAGCAAACTTTTGAAACAAATTTGCTTGAAAATTAAAAAGTGATGGAAATCCTTGCACTTCAATCAACTTGGGAATTAGATTCCCATCTTCTTCACACAATCCAAAATCAATCGCAAGAAAATTGGGATGATTATCTTCGTTAGGAACTCTTTTATTTAAATCTAATGCTTTCTCTGTCATCGATTTAAAATCATTCTTTTGAATAAACGATATAACATCTTGGCAGCCTTCTGCCAGTTGTTTTTTTAAGTCTTTAGAAATAAAGAGAGGTGTTTCAGCTATTCTAAATGTTGGAAAATAATCAAAGTCGGCAGTAATACTTTTTAGCATTTCTTGATAAGACTCAACTGAAAAATGTTCATTAAATAATTTGCGAAGTTCCGGTTTCATGTGTTAGTTGGAAAGCATTTTTTTTGTTTTCATTAAGTCATTGATGGCTATGCGAAGGAAATTTGGTATAATGGTTTCGTTGGTTCTATAGATTTTATCTTCTTCAACTAAGTATTCTAACATTTTTAAATACTTTGCTTTTCCTTTCATTTCAATAATTCTTTCTCTAAAGGCTCTATTTTTCATATGAGCTAGAAAACTAATTGGGTCAGCTTCTGGATGAAATTGAAGACCCACAAACTCAGGTGAAAAACGAATTCCCATAATGGCACGCTCATATTGTACATGGTCGCGAATTTTTTCAAGCGAAATAATTTCTGCTCCTAGTTTTTTGAAAACTTTGTGATGGGGTTGCACCACTTGATAATCCCTACTATCAACAGCATAAAAAGGATTGTCGAGACCATGGAGAACCGGATCTTCCATTCCTTCTGGTGTTTTGTGTATCCTCATAACCCCAAATGATGTTGCTTTTCTCTTGTTGATTTCTGCTAATCCAAAATGTTTACAAGCCATTTGAAAAGAGTGACAAATAAAAAGCACGTACTTTTTCACTTCATTTTCCTTGTTCCATTCCCAAATTTTATCAATGAGTTCATAATATTTCACATCCCAATTACCATCGCCTTCTAGAGGGTTTCCAGGGCCACCGCTGGAAATGTATATATCAAATTTCTCAAAATCGGGTAGTTCACATTTTCCTCTCACATCAAAACGTTCAAATGTCACCATTTGATTAAATCGATTGATGATGTCAATGATACAACGCATCCCTTGATTGGGTTCTCCGTCATACATATCTAATATAGCTACTCTTAATGTGGTATTCATAAGTATCTGATTTGGTTGCAAATATATTCTTTTTGGATTAAATGACTGTTACATAATTAGATAGTTATCAAAAGTTGATTAACAATTTATAGTCCTTTGGTAAATTCACTAGTGATAAAGTCAACCACTTTGGTCAAATCCTGAGTTTCTTCAAAAATAGCGAGTTGCTTGGCAGCACCGGTTCCGTCTCTGAGAATATTATGTACATAATTAATTTCATCTCGGCTTCCAAGTTCATCCACCACATCATCAATAAACTCCAACAACTCTAGAATTAAGTCTTTGGTGGTGACCTCTTCTTTCAACCCAAAATCAATCATTTTACCCATAACGCCATAGCGGGCAGCTCTGAACTTATTCTCCTTTATTAAGGCCAAACGATAA
>JBKBOP010000011.1:11083-26747 GCA_046293575.1 Flavobacterium sp.
AAATCCCACCATATTTTCTTTGGATTGTCAATACAATTGGTTTTCACTAAGGTATCCAAGAAATTATCATACGATTGTACCGAATCGAAATACTCTGGAAGTCCAGTCCGAGGAAATTTATCAAACACTTTAGTTCTAAATGACTTATATCCAGTATTCCTACCTTCCCAGAAAGGGGAATTGGTAGATAGAGCAAAAATATGAGGTAGAAAGTAACATGCTTGGTTCATTAATTGCAGGCCAATTTCTCGATTTTCAATACCCACATGACAGTGCATTCCAAAAATTAGGTTTGAGCGAGCGGCATCCTGTAATTCATTGACAATATTGTGATAACGAGGATCATCAGTGATGGGTTGGTCTTGCCACTTTGAAAAAGGGTGGGTACCTGAAGCACCCACAATTAAATCCTGATTGGCCGCCAATTCAACAATTTTTCTACGCAAAAAAGAGACTTCTTCTCGTGCTTCTTTGACATTTTTACAAATGTTGGTGCCTACTTCAACCACCGATTGGTGCATTTCTGCTTTTACTTGTTCCTTCAGAATAATTTTCGCACCGTCTACAATCTTTGACATGTGAGAGCGTAAATCTCTTGTGACTGGATCAATGATGAGATATTCTTCTTCAACGCCCAGAGTAAATTCGGGCAGTTTAATATTTTTCATACACTAAGGTTTAAAATCTTTTGGCATCTGCAACGGAATTTTTCATAAAGGTTCCCCAAGTGAGGTTCATCTGTCCGTCTTTGTGTTTTTTGGCATAGTCAATGGCCATTTTTGCGGCTTCCTCTACAACCCACTCATAATTTTCTTGGCCCACTGAATGAACATCGGCATCAGGAGCAGGATTTCCAAAGTCGATGGCGTAGGGGATACCGTCTCTCACAGCAAATTCAACGGTGTTGAAATCATATCCTAAACCTTTACAAAGTCTGATAGTATAATCTTTAATGGTGTCTAATAATTTTTTAGAAGCTGGAGGTCCGTCAACCACATAACGTAAATGGTGTGGATTTCTTGGTTCGTAAGGCATAATTTTTACGGCTTTTCCACCAAGGCAATATACTCTAAAGTATAAATCAAAAACAATTTCTTCTTGAAGCAACATCACCAATTGTCCAGTTCTTCCATGAATTTCCCAAAACATATCACGGTTTTCAAGTCGGTATACATTTTTCCAACCACCGCCGGCGTAGGGTTTCATGTAGGCAGGAAATCCGATGTGATCAAAAATGGTTTCCCAATCCATGGGGTATTTTAAATTTCTAAACGATTTGCTAGTGGTGTCTGTTGGGTGCTCAGCTGATGGTAAAATTACTGTTTTAGGTAGCGGAACGCCCAGAGTATCTGCAAGACAGTTATTAAAAAATTTATCATCTGCACTCCACCAAAAAGGGTTGTTAATAACTGCTGTACCTGTTAAAGCTGCGTTTTTAAGGTATGTTCTGTAAAACGGAACATCCTGAGAAATTCTATCGATGATAACGGCATATTCTGTGGGTGTGTTTTGCATTACTTTATCAATGCTCACCGCTTCGGCTACAATGCCAGGTATGTTTTTTGAATTTACTCTTTCAATAAATGCCTGCGGGAAGGTGTCTTCCATACCAAAAAGGATTCCAATTTTTTTCATGATGTATAGTTTCTTTTGTTAGTTGAATGTTTAGTTAAATTTAATTCTAGAAATATAATGTGGAAACATTTCTTTCCATACTGGCCAATCGTGTTGCTTGTCTCGTCGGATGTCCAACCAATGCGAAACATCTTTATGAGCCAATATTTTACTCATTTTCAGGTTGGCATCAAAGCAAATATCCCAGTTTGAAGTACCTAAAATAATATCCATATTCCACAACTCGCGATCGTTGAGACCGTGTAAATAATCTTCTGGGCTGTTAAAAAAGACATCGTCATTCCAAAAACCATCCATAAAGTTTTTGATGGTAAAGGCTCCACTCATAGAAAACATGTGGCTTACATAACCCGGGTGACGAAAGGCAAAATTTGCCGCATGATAGCCTCCAAAGCTACATCCTGCAACAGCTACTTTACCAGCATAAGTGTTGTTTTTGACTCTTTCAACAATTTCATGACAAATCATTTTATCATACTGATTGTGATTGTGAATTTTGTGAGCCGGATGGATGTGTTTGTTATAAAAGCTATCCTTATCTATGCTGTCTGGACAAAATATCTGAATTAATCCTTGTTCTATATACCAACGGGCAGATTCAATCAATCCCATGTCTTTGTTTTCATGAAAACTACCCATGGAAGTTGGAAATAAAACGATGGGGTAACCTGCATGTCCGAAGACAAGCATTTGAATTTCTCGATTGAGGTTAGGGGAGTACCATTTAAAATATTCTTCCTTCATAAAGCTATTTTTAACAATAATAGTGAAATAATTGGAAACTTTTCAATGAAATTATATTTCAATGAAATTATTATGATAAAATAATAAACAGAGCAATTTGTTTGAATATTTTTTAATGTTCAAAGGGTTTCAGGTCTCTTTTTTGACTAAGTTTCAACAAAAAATGGGTTCTTTTTTTTAGCGATTGAAATTATTGTAACTACTTTTGAAAATATATTACCAAAAAGATAAATAAATGAAAACTTTTAAGCTCCAAATTAGTTCTTTTCATGTTCTTTTCATAATCATTTTAATTTCATTGTTTTTATGTTCGTGTGCATCGAAATTAAATAAGAATGTTGTTAAAGATAAATCACATAATTTTTCTGAGTCTTCTTATTTTTCTGCACAAGGCAGTTCGCCTTTAGATTGGAGTGTTGAAATTTCAGAAAATATGATTAGTTTACGCTCTGATGATGGTTCATTGGAACTAAATTCTCCACATGTTGAGCCAGTTAAAGCCATGGATGCCAATGTGAAGTATTATTATGCCAAAACAGAAAGTGGCTCTATAAAGATAGACATTGTTCAAAAGGATTGTCAAAAGTCGGAGGGAGATGACCGAGTCACTTATGTAGTGAAAATAACTAGTGTAGATGGCAAAGGTTCGGAAACTGTTTTTGAAGGTTGTGGAGAATATAGAGTTGATTACAGATTACATGATGTTTGGATTTTAGAACAAATGCAAGGGAGAGAAGTTACTACTGATATGTTTCTTGGAGAATTGCCTATGCTTGAAATTAGAGCCAAAGAAAAAGATTTTTCGGGTTTTGGTGGGTGTAATAAAATTTTAGGAAAGTTATTTCAGGAGAGAGAACTGCTGAGATTTGTTGATATTTCAAATTCTAAAATGATGTGTGACCCAAAAAACAAAGAAGATTTCTTTCTCAGATTATTACAAACAGGAACAGCATATGAAATTAAAAACAATAGGCTTTATGTTTCAAATCAAAATGGGGTTTTATTGGTATTCAAAAAAATAGATTAACTAGCAGAAACCATTTCAAACAATTGAATCTGACTTTTTAGTCTTTCAATGACCATATTCATCATTCTCTTATTAAGGTTAGATGAATTTTGGATATAGATTGAGTATTCTTCAATAGTGAAAAGGCCAATAACAATGCCTTTAAGAGAATTTCTAAACTTAATATCTCTTTGGATACTATTTTCGATAAACATTAATTTTTTTTCTACCGTGTAGGTGTAGAATTCATTTTTATGTTTATTAATATAGTTTTTATACACCTCAATAAGTAAATCATTTTGCATTTTGAGAACAGGTCTTAAGGTCATATTTTGAAATCTTTCTTCACTTGAAGAAAGTTCTGAAACAAGTCCAATAGTTTCCCCTCTATTTTCTGAAATATAAACATCTCTTGAGTTCATGATTTTTTATTTAAAATTATAAAAAAACCTCTGCGATTAAGCAGAGGTTTAAGTAAGTTATTAAGATACTGTTGTTAATTACTTGTTTACTTTAAAAGTAACTTTTCTAACTAATCTTCTAGCACTTTCTGAGGTAGGATCAACTGATTTATCTTCCCCACGTCCTACCACTTTCATTCTTGATTCTGCAATTCCTGCCTTAGCAAGAATATCTTTTACATTGTTAGCTCTCTTTAATGCAAGTTCATCATTATAAGCTGTTCTTCCAATTTCATCCGAATTACCGTAAATTTCAACATTAGCTTCTGGATTGTTTCTCAAATAAGTTAAGATGAAATCAATTCCTTCTGTAGAAGCATTTGTTGGCTGAGATTTATTGAAATCAAAATAGGCAGCTACATAACCATCATTAATAAGGTCTTTAATCATTTCTTTATCACTACCAGAAATAGATTCTTTTGTAGCATAAGTTCTTTCTAAATATCTTTCTAATTCATCTGGAACACCATTTCCATTTAAGTCAATCATTCTACCTCTTGAATCAACAGCTACACCAGCAATTGAATTTGGTTCAGCGTCAAGATAATCTGGAACTCCGTCCATATCAGAATCAACCATGTCAGTTTCAATTTTAGCAACTCTTTGTTCCAAAGCTTGAAGTTCTTGTAGTGTTTTGTCAGTAAGTATAGCAAAATCCCCGTGGATTTTTTCGGAACCGAAAGAAAATGATAAACCTAATGTAGTTGTATACATACTTCCTGATAAGTTGTTATTAGAATCAGAATAAGAACCATCCCAGTTAAAATGTTGTCGGATATTAGAAATCATTGTAAAATCTGCAGTTAAAGCGATATTTTTTGTCAACCTTAATTCTGGAGTGAAACCAAACATGATACCACCATTCCATTCGTTTCTACCTTCATTAGGTCCCATTTGGGGAGTCATATGAGCCACTTGAGCACCACCATGAAACAACATTCCAAATCTTCCAAGTTTATCTTGAATATTAAAAAGTCTTGCGGCATTAATTACACCTTGAAAACCAACTCTAATATTTCTTAATTCAAAAGGTAAACTCTCGGTGCTTCCGAATTCCTTTAGAGTGGAATAACCACCATCTAACATCAAACCAAATTTGGGGCTAAACATATATCTAACACCTAATCCATAATGATTTAACATAACGTCTCCTAAAACTTTGTTAGGATTGCTACCAAAATAACCTTCAGCATATGGCTTAATTCCTTTGGCCTGACCAGCACCAAGTTCAATTGACCACCTGTTATATTCATCAGAACCAACTGTAGTTTCTTGAGCCATCAAAGACAAAACTGAAAAAATAAAAAGTGAAGTAATAATTTTTTTCATAATCCAATATTAAGTTTTTTTAAAAACAAATTTTTGCAAATATATACTAATTGACTTAACAGACAACTTAAATGTTAAAAAGATAACCTTTTTTTTAACGTTTGGACTTGTTAGAGTAACAAATGTTTGACAAGATGTAACTAAGAATTAGTTTTGTTTCTTTGTATTTTACTAGGTGATTCAAAAAGTTCTAAATCGAAATAAACCGCTGAAGCATAAAAATGATCGAAAATATCTGCAAGTATGTATTCGTAGTTTTCAAATCTTTTGTCAGCTGAAAAAGCATAAATTTCAAGTGGGATTCCTTGTGGAGTAGATTGTAGTTGCCTACAAATAATTTTCATTTCTTTATTAAGACCCGGATGTTGATTTAAATAATTGGTAATGTATTTTCTAAAGAGTCCAAGGTTTGTTAAATTCCTGCCGTTGATTGCATACGATTTGTCAACATTATGGATTAGGTTATACTTTTTAATTTCAAGTTGTTTTTGTTCTATATAACTTGATATTAATTGAATATTTTTAAGAGATTCAAGCTCTTGACTATTTAAGAATGTTACAGACTGTGAACTAATTAGCAAATGTTTTTTTATTAATCTTCCGCCAGAGAGTGTCATACTTCTCCAGTTTTTAAAAGAATCGGATAATAGGCTGTAGGTTGGAATTGTGGTGGTTGTAAAATCAAAATTCCTTACTTTGACTGTGGCGAGGTTGATTTCAACGACTTCTCCGTCTGCTCCAAACTTATCCATGGTAATCCAATCGCCCACCCGAATCATATCATTTACAGATACTTGAATACTAGCTACTAAATTTAAAATGGTATCTCTAAAAATTAGTATGATTAAAGCAGAAATGGCCCCAAGAGTAGTCAACAATCCTTGTGCACTTGTATTAAATAGGAATAAAACAATATATACAATACCGAGCAACCAAAGAAAAAACATGATTACTTCGATGTAACTCTCAAAAGGCTTGTCTGCCAAACGAGGTTTTTGATTTAAATAATTTTTTAGTGCATTTAAAACGGTTCTTGTAATCCATAAAACGAGGAATACAATATAAACTCCAATCATTTTTGCAAAAATCGTTTCCCAATATTCAAAATCCTTAAATATTATCGGAACAGCATTGTGAATTAATAATAGTGGTATTAAATGGGAAATGTATTTTGCAGTTTTACTGTTGATTAGAAGGTTATCAAATTTAGTTTTGGTCTTTTTGGCAACAATGGCCATGACAGTTACTAATAAGAATTTAAAAATCCAATAAATTAGATAAGTGAGAAGTATTAGTAAAATAGTGTTTAAAAATAAACCAATATATGATAACAAGTTACCGGATAATCCTATTTTACTTAAAAGTGTTGGAATCCAATTAAAAATTTTTTCAGTCAAATTCATCTATAAGTATTTTTTCTCCATATAAAAAGTTCCAAAAGGAACTAAGGACAAAAATAACACAAAGATTAGTTCTTTTGGTTTCCATTTCATTTTTTGAAAAATCAAAATCGCCAATACTATGTAAAATATGAATAAAACTCCATGGGCCAAACCTACATATTTGACCAAAATATCATTTTTATAAATATACTTTAAAGGCATTGCAATAAAAAGAAGTGCAATTAGTGAGATACCTTCCCAAAAGGCAATATGTCTAAATAATGTTTTCAAAAGTTATAACATTTTATATATAGCGAAACCATAGATGATAAATCTTAGAAAACGCAATAATGCAAACAACAGAAAATACTTAAAGTCAAATTTAATCATCCCAGCAGCAAGTGCGGCTACAGCAAAAGGTAATGGTAAAATCGCACCAGCTCCAATTAGAAAACCTCCCCATTTTCGCATATTTGCAATGTGCCTATACATTTTTCTTTCCATATAATTTCTAAAAGATGGAATTAGTAATAACGCTTTACCAGTTATATAGGATATGACACCACCAAGATAAGATAGTATAGAAAGTGTGGCCAAATAAAAAATTGGATGTGGGGTGTTTTTTGTCCAAGCAATAAAAATGTCAGGTGGAATGAGTCCTAAAAAGGATTCAGAAGCAAAAAAAACTGAAAAAACAGTTACATCGCTATATTTTTCAGTGAGTGATATCAATAACTCATTAATGCTAAGTACTTTAAAATTCACATATAAAATAATAGCAATGATAATAATGGCAGGCCAAAGAGCTTTTTTAAGACCTAGCAAGATGAACTTATAGAACCCAGTATATACATAATACTGATGTAAAAGTTTCAAACGACTTTTTTTTACTCTATCTCTTTGCATTACTCTGATATTCTGATTTCTGTGAATGTCATTTTGTTGGCTTCAAAGTGGAATATATAATTAAAAATCCCTTAATTAAGTGGCTAAGGGAAAAGATTAAATCCATAATAATTTTTAGAAACAGCTGCAAAACAAAAAATGACTTTTAGTACAATTAAAAACTTGAATTTTTCCCAATATATGAAAGTTTTAATTGATTTTTTATAGTTTGATTCGTTAAGAAAATCTTCATATACTGTTATTCAAGCTTGCAAAGCTATGTATTTAATTATGATTCATAGGTTATAAAATTATTAAAAGATTTACTGCTTTCATAAAATTAAAAGTGCTGAAATTAGAAGAAAAGAACAATTTCTTCATTTATTCCAAAAAACTTTCAATTATGTATTAATTGTAGCTAATTTTGCAAAATTACACTTTTCGTTACAAACGATTTAAAAACAAAAATGTGATTAAGAAAAGTCTTTACAGATATCAATCAGAGGACATCAATTTGATTTTGGAAAAAATCAATAGTGCCGAAGATGGATTTCATCTTTTGTACCAGCTTCCAACAGGAGGGGGGAAGACGGTTATCTTTTCTGAAATTGTTAGGCGTTATCTATCTAATCACAAGAAAAAAGTTTTAGTGCTCACGCATAGGGTTGAACTTTGTCATCAAACTTCTGGTATGTTACAATCCTTTCATGTTAAAAATAAAATCATCAACAGTTTTGTGAAAAACCTGCCAGAAGCTGATTTATATGAATGTTATGTTGCTATGGTTGAGACCCTAAATAACAGAATAAAAGATGAGAAAATTCAGTTTGAAAATCTTGGTTTAGTAATCGTTGATGAAGCTCATTTTAATTCATTTAGAAAATTATTTAAATCATTTGGAAACGCTATAATTTTGGGAGTAACGGCAACACCGTTAAGTTCGAATATAAAATTGCCAATGAATCAAAACTATCATGAATTAATTACAGGTTCTAGTATTTCTAAATTGGTAGAGGATAAGTACTTGGCAAAGGCAACCACCTACAGTTATGATGTTGGACTTACTTCTCTTAAAGTTGGTATTAATGGTGATTATACCATAAAATCATCAGACGATTTGTATTCTGGATTAATGATGCAAGAAAAATTAATGCACGCTTTTCATGAATATGGAAAAGGCAAAAAAACATTAATTTTTAATAATGGGATAAGGACTTCTATTCATGTCTTAGAGACATTTCTGGAAGCAGGATTTCCCATAAAACACTTAGACAACACCTCGTCAAGCGAAGAAAGAAAAGAAATACTACATTGGTTTAAAGTAACCCCAAATGCTATTTTAACTTCTGTTGGCATTTTAACCACTGGATTTGACGAACCAACCGTTGAAGTGATCATTTTAAACAGAGCGACCAAATCATTGACATTATATTTACAAATGATTGGAAGAGGTTCCAGAATAATACCCGGTAAAAATTCATTTACAGTTATTGATTTGGGAAACAATTTAGCAAGATTTGGATTGTGGACTGATTTTTTTGATTGGCAACACATTTTTAAATATCCAGAAAGTTATTTATTGCAGTTGCGAAGTGATTCGGAAATTGAACAAAGTTTTTCTTATGATATGCCAGATGAAATTAGAAAAAAATTCAAAAAAACCAACGATATATCATTTGATGTTGAAGCGGAATGTAAGGCAGCTCTAAAAAACAATATTAAATTAAACCGTGTACTTGAAAAATCGCTTCAACAACATATTATGATGTGCATAGAAAATGCTGATTCATTATTGAATGCCAAAATGCTTTCCAAATTATTGTATGACGATATTGAAAGTAGGATTTCTAAATATCTGATTTATTTATCCAATGCTACAAAAAATTACAAAGAGTGGCTTTTTGAAAATTATAAACAAAAGCTAAATGTGGGTATTGGAAATAAGTATAGAGAAATTTATTCAGAATAAAAAAACCGATGAAAAAAAATATTTCCATCGGTTTTAGGTAGTAAACATGAAAACTAAAACTATCTTTAAAGCTACTATTCGCTTATTTTTATATATTGATATTCAAAAATAAAGGCAGTATATTCAAATCGAAAATTTCACATTTAATTTTAACTTTAAAATCGATAAAAGGTTTGTTTCCATTATTATAATAGGATTAATCTTAAATGGATAATTTATGCCATGAACTAACTTTAAAAGATTAATGTTTTTTGATTATAATTTATATTATGTAAAATAGAAAAATTGCATAATTAAAAATATGATTTATTTTTTGAGTATATTTAATATCTATTTCTGTATACAATGAAAAACTCTTTAGCAATTAGAATATCTGACTTTTTGAAGAACCATCCTCCTTTTGATTGTATCCCAATTGAGGAATTACATACAATTAGTAATGAATGTACAATTCTTTATTTAGAAAAAGGAAACTATGTGTTTAAAATTGGTGATCAACCCCATCATATGTTTTATGTGGTAAAAGAAGGAGCTATTGGACTTTCAGTTTCATCAGATGTTGACGAAAAACTCATTGATGTTTGTGATGAAGGTGATATTTTAGGACTTAGACCTTTTTTTGCAAAAAATAATTATTTAATGAATGCTCAAGCTCGTGAGGAAAGTCTATTATATGGAGTACCTATTGAGATATTTAGACCTTTTGTTTCCAAATATCAAACTGTACTTGATTTTCTTTTAGAAAGCTTTGCGTCAAATACTAGAAATCCTCATGATAAAAATAACAAAGGAAAACTCATTTCTGAGAATGTGATTTATAACTCTCAAACAAGTGAAGTGCAGCTTTTTCAACCCATTGGTTATACCAAAAATCCAATAACTTCAAGTCCTGATACATCTATTGAAAAAATTGCTCAAATGATGAGTCATCACAAAATTGGATCAATGATATTCGTAGATGATAGTCGGCCGATTGGAATTATTACTGATAAAGACTTGACTTCAAAAATTGCCACGGGACTCTATTCTGTAAAAACTTTAGCCCGTGTTTTAATGTCTACTCCTGTAATTACTGTTCCTGAAAACATATCCGTTTCAGAAACACAATTGATAATGCTTAAAAATCATGTTGGTCATTTATGTGTCACCAAAGATGGCACTCCTTCAACATCAGTCGTCGGAATTATTTCAGAACACGATGTCGTTGTTTCTCAAGCTAATAACCCTAGTGTGATGATGAAGCAAATTAAGAGAGCCATTGAAATCAAACAACTTAAGGAGATTAGAGTAAAGCTAACCGATTTCATTCAAAAATCACTACATCAAAATATACCTATTGAACACTTGACAAATCTTACCGGAGAAATAAACAAAGAAATTGTTAAGCGTAGTATAGAATTGAAAATTCAAGAAATGGATTCTCCCCCACCCGTTGATTTCACTTGGCTCAATACTGGAAGTCAAGGAAGAAAAGAACAATTACTCCTCACCGATCAAGACCATGCTCTAATTTTTGCTGATGTAGACGAACATCAGTACATGGATGTTAAAGATTATTTTTTGAAATTAGCACAATTGGTTTCCTCTTCACTTCATGAAATCGGATTTGAATATTGTCCAGCTGATATGATGGCTCAGAATCCACTTTGGTGTAAATCCTTATCTGAATGGAAAAAACAATACCACCAATGGATTATGACTCCTGGAGAAAAGGGAATCTTAATGTGCTCTATTTTTTTTGACTACGACCATGTTTATGGAAACGAAATGTTTACCAATCAACTAACTGATTATATACATGAAATCATTAGAGGTAACCAATTATTCTTTGCCTATATGGGTTCAGATGCCTTAAAAAACCCACCCCCACTAGGTTTTTTTAGACAATTTTTATTGGAAACTGATGGAGAGCATAAAGATAATTTCGACATAAAAAGCAGGGCTTTAATGCCAATTATCGATGCAGCACGTGTTTTATCACTTCATTTGGAAATTAAAGGTATAACCAATACCATGCAGCGATTTAAAAAACTTACCGAAATTGAACCTCAAAATGCAGATATTTATGAGGCTTGTTCAGATGCTTTCTTACTTTTACTAAAATTTAGAACGCAATTTGGATTGCGTTATAACTCTTCAGGTAGATTTCTAAATTTGAATGAGTTATCTAAATCTGATAAAGTAAAACTTAAGAATGCATTTAAACCAATTCACGATATACAAGAGGTTATTAAAAATAGATTTCAATTAACATATTTTACCTAACATATGACTTGGAACTGGTTTAAAAAAAATCGTGCATATCCTCAGTTTTGGAATCTATATTTGGAATGTTTCAAATCACCAAAGCTAGAATCGCCTATTGAAAACTATGTTGTTTTTGATACAGAGACTACTGGTTTAGAACCCTCAAAGGATGTCATGTTGTCTATTGGAGCCATAAAAGTAACTCAAAATTCCATCAATGTAAAAGAAACCCTTGACCTCCATATTAAACAAGATGTTTTTAGTGCGGCTTCTGTGCCTATCCATGGTATTTTAAAAGAGGGTAACTTAGAAAAAGTTGTTGAAGCAGAAGCAGTTATTAGATTTTTAAGTTTTATTGAAGATGCTGTTTTGGTGGGACATCATGTTGAATTTGATATTGCCATGATAAATCAAGCTTTAAAAAGACTTGGAGTTGGTAAATTGAAAAACGAGCGAATGGATACTGATGCCATGTTCCGTAAGTTAAAGGGTTGGCAAGAAGAAGAACACACCAGTCTGGATGAATTGTGCAAAAAACTAAAAATTCCAATGAATGATAGGCATACCGCTGTTGGAGACGCTTATATCACTGCTATCGTATTCTTAAAATTAAAACATAGAATAAAGGCAACCATATATTAATTTTTAATTCTTAACTAATTACTACTTTCATACTAAACTTTGACACTCATGAAAAGAATCTTTTTAGTACTTATAACACTACTGTTTTTCCAATTTACTTTTGCTCAATCTTATTTTGAAGATGGGCTTTCCTCTGAATTCCACAAAGATCGCAGAGAAGCTTTAAGGTCATTGATGCCAGAAAATTCAATAGCAATTGTATTTAATGAAGCCGAAAAAGTTCGGTCAAATGACACTTATTTTACATACAGGCACAATTCTGATTTTTATTATCTCATAGGTCTACGCGAACCTAATGCAGCCGTAATCATTTTTAAAGAAAAACAAAACTTTGATGACAAAGAGTTTAATGAATTATTATATGTGGCTCCCAAAGATCCAAAAAAAGAACAATGGGATGGAAAGTTATTAGGAGTTGATGAAGCATCCCTTCGATTAGGATTTGCAACTGTTTTCACAAATAATAACTTTCTTAAAACACCCCTACTCGATTTGAATCAATTTAATTATGTTCTAAATCATTCTATTCAAATTCCTGAAAAGAATGGGCACAATGAAGCTTTATCAAAAATGATGAACACTTTAAAGGAAGCTCCTCAGCCCAATAAAGAAAAAATAAGCTCTATATCACTGGATAGATATATGGATAGACTAAGGGCAATCAAATCTTCTGAAGAAATTAAATTGTTACGTGAAGCAATACGAATTTCAGGAATGGCTCACATTGAGGCGATGAAATCCATCAAACCAGGAGTTTCAGAATATCAGATTCAAGCCGTACATGAATACATTCATAAAATGATGGGTGCCGAAACCCAAGCTTATGGTTCCATTGTGGGAGCCGGCAATAATGCATGTATTTTGCATTATATAGAAAATTCTAAAAGTAATCTCCAAAAAGGTTTAGTTCTTATGGATGTTGGTGCTGAATTTAGAGGCTATGCTGGTGATATCACAAGAACAGTTCCTGTGACAGGAAAGTTTACCAAAGAAGAAAAAGCGATCTATGAAATTGTACTTGAAGCTTTGGAAGCAGGAATTAACAAGGCCAAAAATGGAAAAGAATTTTTTGAAGTGCAAATGGCTTCCACCAAAGTTATTAACAATGGGCTGGAGAGATTAGGGATTATTACAAAAAATCAACGTCACCCCTACTTTCCTCATGGCATTGGTCATCACTTGGGTTTGGATGTTCATGATAGAGGAGCTTATGGTGTTCTTGAACCTGGAATGGTACTTACTGTTGAACCTGGAATTTATATCCCAGAAGGCAGTGATTGTGACCCCAAATGGTGGGGCATTGGCATCCGTATTGAAGATAATATATTAATCACTTCTGATGGAAATGAAAACCTTAGTTCGTTTATTCCTAAAACAGTTCAGGACATAGAAAAACTGATGAAACAACAAGGGGTTTTACAAAAAACCAACATCAAATAAAAAAAGCCTCCATAAGAAGGAGGCTTTGTATTCATTTTTGAAATTCAATTATTTTATAAATTCAATTTTTTGAGCTTCTTCCATGTGAACGGAATCAAAAAATCCTTGTTCACTCATCCAATCATCGCTAAAGACTTTACTCATATATCGCGATCCATGATCAGGGAAAATTGCAATGACGTTAGAATGTTCATTAAACTCTCCTTCCTCTGAAAATTGTTTGATGGCTTGCATGACAGCTCCAGAGGTATAACCAACAAAAAGGCCTTCACTTTTAGCAATTTCTCTAGTCATATGGGCACTTTCCTCGTCAGTAACTTTTAAAAATTTGTCAATGATGTCAAAGTCAGTGGCTGAAGGAATTAAATTTTTACCCAAACCTTCAATGCGATAGGGATAAATTTCTTCACTGTCAAACTCTTTAGTTTCATGGTACTTCTTCAACACAGAACCAAAAGCATCAACACCTAAAATTCGAATATTTGGATTTTTTTCTTTTAAATATTTTGCAGTCCCAGAAATAGTACCACCAGTACCGCTACATGCAATTAAGTGAGTAATTTGACCAGCCGTTTGTTCCCAAATTTCCGGACCTGTGGATTTATAATGTGCATCAATATTGAGTTGATTGAAATATTGATTAATGTACACCGAACCTTTGGTCTCTTCGTGAAGTCTTTTGGCAACATTGTAATAAGAACGCTCATCATCTGCTGAAACATGTGCAGGACACACATACACCTTAGCTCCCATACTTCTTAGCATGTCAATTTTATCTTTTGAAGATTTAGAGCTTACTGCTAAAATACAATGGTATCCTTTGATAATACTCACCATAGCTAGACTAAAGCCGGTATTACCAGAGGTGGTTTCAATAATAGTATCGCCGGGAGTTAAAATTCCTTTGCGTTCAGCATCTTCAATAATGTATAGGGCTATTCGATCTTTGGTGGAATGTCCGGGGTTGAATGCTTCAACTTTAGCGAAAAAATTACCGGGCAAATGTTCAGTGATTTTATTGAGTCTAATAAGAGGAGTGTTACCTATCAAATCCAACACACTGTTACAAGCTTTAATTTGATCTTTCATATGTATAGGGTTAGTCAAGAAAACTAAGATAGTACAAAAGTATTCTCAGACTTTGCAAATTTATAAAAATTTTTCAATTAGTTTTTAACTCCTGCTAAATCCAACAAAAAGGCATATTCCATTGCGGTTTCTTTTAGGCTATCAAACCTGCCTGAAGCCCCGCTATGACCCGCTTCCATGTTGGTGTGGAACAGCAAAATATTTTTATCAGTTTTTAATTTTCTTAGTTTAGCAACCCATTTTGCAGGTTCCCAATATTGCACTTGAGAATCATGAAAACCTGTCATAACCAGTAAGTTAGGGTATTTTTTGGCTGAAACATTGTCATAAGGTGAATAAGACTTCATATAGTGATAATATTCCTTTTCATTCGGATTTCCCCATTCATCATACTCTCCGGTCGTTAAGGGAATCGAATCATCCAACATGGTTGTGACCACATCTACAAACGGAACACTGGCAATGACGCCTTTGTATAATTCAGGTGCCATGTTGATAACTGCACCCATTAACAAGCCTCCCGCAGAACCTCCCGCAGCAAACAAATGTTCTGGAGATGTATATTTTTCAGCAATTAAAAATTTTGAGCAATCAATAAAGTCCGTAAAGGTGTTCTTTTTGTTGAGAAGTTTTCCGTCTTCATACCAAAGTCTTCCCAAGTCTTCTCCTCCTCTAATGTGTGGAATGGCATAGATAAAACCTCTGTCAAGCAAACTCAAAAGTGAGCTATCAAAACCCGGATCCATTGAAATGCCATAAGAACCATATCCATATTGCAACAATGGATTTTTTCCATCCTGCTTGATACCTTTTTTCAAAACCATGGAAATTGGGA
>JBKBOP010000011.1:26844-30562 GCA_046293575.1 Flavobacterium sp.
AATGTTGGTTCCATCTTGAGCGGTGACCCAAATTCTTTTTTCTTCGTAATTATTCTTATCAAATTTACCGCCAACCACTGCTTGTTCTTTCATGACTTCTCTGGTCTTGGTGGTCATATTAAAATCGATTACCGAAAACGGGGTCGCCATAGATTGATATGCAAATCTCAGAATATCAGTATCAAAATCTACATTGGTTCCCACAAAAGCTGAATAGGTTTCAATTTCAAACGGTAGGTAATAGGCCTCCCCTTTCCAAGGCATGATTTTCAGTTTATTCAATCCGTTATTTCGCTCTTCAACGACCAAATAGTTTTTGAAAATTTCAATACCTTCCACCAAAGTGTCCTCTCTATGAGGAATTACTTCCGTCCAATGCTCTTGAGTAGTTTTAGTTTCAGGCGTTTTCATCACCTTAAAATTGGTTGCATTGTCTTTGTTGGTCACTATATAAAAATGATTCTCAAAGTGAGCCAATGAATATTCTAAACCTCTTATTCTTGGTTGAAAAACTTTAAAGTTATCGTTTGGCATGTTGGCATCCATATAGCGATATTCACTCGTTAGGGTGCTATTGATACCAATCATGATATGTTTTTTTGACTTTGATTTCATGACCATTACCGTAAAGGTATCATCTTTTTCATGATACATCAAAGCATCATTTGATGGGTTGGCACCAACTGTATGACGAAACACTTTGTCAGATCGCAATGTTTGTTCATCTTGACGGGTATAAAACAAGGTTATATTGTCATTGGCCCAGGTCACATTTCCAGTGGTTTGTTCTATCTTGTCATTCAAAATCTCACCCGTTTTTAGGTTTTTTATTTGAAGTGTAAAAATATTTCTTCCTTGAGTGTCGATTGCAAAAGTGGCCCACTGATTATCTGTACTTATGCTGATGCCTACAAGTTTGAAATAAGAATGACCTACAGCCAACTCATTACCATTAAACATGACTTCCTCTGGGGCTTCAAGACTACCTTTTTTTCGCGAATAAATGGGATATTCTTTGCCAATCTCATAGCGAGTGTAATAATAATATCCATTATACAGATAGGGAACCGAACTATCATCTTCTTTGATTCTTGATTTCATCTCTTGAAACAAATCTTCTTGAAATTGTTTGGTATGGGCCGTCATTTGATGATAATACTCGTTTTCTGCATTTAAATAACTAATGACTTCAGGGTCTTTAGGATTATTCAACCAAAAATAAGGGTCTATTCTTGTATCACCATGTATAGTTAATGTGGTGTCTTTTTGTTTGGCAATAGGCGGCTCAGGTACAGTTTTCATAGTTTCATTTTTTTGACAAGCGGTTGCAAAAATAACTCAAATCAAAAGGTTTATAGGTGATATCTTCATAGTTATAGTTTTTAAAGTCGTGCAAAGTATTAATTTTGGAATTCAAAAATTCAAAAATTGTAAAATTATGTTTGGAGATTTAATGGGAATGATGGGAAAAATGAAAGAAACCCAAGAAAAAATAGAGGCTACTAAGAAACGATTGAATACAGTTTGGATTGATGAAAAAAGTAGTGATGGACTCCTCAGTATTACGGTTACAGCGAATAGTGAAATCAAATCTATTGAAATTGATGAACAACTTCTTCAAGATAAAGAACAATTGGAAGATTTTTTAATAATTCATTTGAATAAGGCACTTCAAAAAGCAAGAACAATTAATGAATCAGAATTAGCCGCTGTAGCTAAAGAAGGTATGCCCAATATTCCGGGTTTGGATTTGTTTAAATAAATTACATTTTTAAGTTTTCCAGTGTTTCTAACACATAAGTGTGCATCACTTCTTTATAATCTAAATGGGTCACTATTCTCATTTTTCCCTTTCCTAAGGAGCTGATATAAATACTTTTTTGTTGTAGTTTTTGGATGAAATGTTCCTCGTTCAAATGGGGTTTGATGGCAAAAATGACAATGTTGGTTTCCACCTCCTCTACCCTTTCAATCCAAGGTAAATTTGAAAGTAACTTGCCAATTTCTTTAGCTCTTCGATGATCTTCTGACAATCTCTCAAGGTGATGGTCCATAGCGTAAATCGCTGCAGCCGCCAGATAACCCACTTGTCTCATTCCACCCCCAAATATTTTTCTAATTCTAAGGGCTTTGGCATAATGTTCTTCATCCATCACTAAAACTGAACCCACTGGCGTTCCCAATCCCTTAGAAAAACAAACTGAAATGGTATCAAAAAGCTTTCCGTAAAGTAAAGGGTCTTGGTTTTTGTGAATCAAGGCATTCCAGAGGCGAGCTCCATCCAAATGGTATTTTAAATGGTGTTTGCGACACACTTTTTCGATGGCTATTAAATCTTCCATTTCATAACACGAACCACCTGCACGATTACAAGTATTTTCTAGAGAAACCAAAGTAGTAAGCGGACTGTGATAAAAGTCGGGTGGATTGATGGCTGCCTCTACTTCTTCGGCTTTGAGTCTGCCTCGGTCACCTTTTAATAACCTACATGAAACACCGCTATTAAAGGACACTCCCCCACCCTCATAATTATAAATGTGGGCATGATGATCAGCAATGAGTTGTTCTCCAGGTTGGGTATGTAGTTTGATGGCGGTTTGGTTGGCCATAGTTCCAGATGGGAAAAATAAAGCTGCTTTTTTACCAAAAAATGAAGCCACTTTTTCTTCTAAAGCATTGACGGTTGGGTCTTGTTTAAACACATCATCTCCCACTTTGGCTTGGAACATGGCTTTCAACATGTCTGAGGTAGGTCGCGTTACGGTATCGCTAATCAAATTTATTTCCATATTCGGGATGCTTACAGTACTTTTGCGATTCAAAACTACAATTAATTATGACAAGTTCCGAACAAATTAAGGACATCATAGAACGCCTTGGTGCGTTGAGGAGGTATCTTTGACGTCGATAATAAGTTAATAGAAATTACCAACGAAGAAGAAAAAACCTTTGCCCCCGATTTTTGGAATAATACCAGAGAAGCACAAATAATTGTCAAAAGCCTAAGAACCAAAAAGAAATGGGTGGAAGATTATCAAAAAGCAGAAAATTATCTCGAGGAACTTCAAGTAATCGCTGAATTTCAAAAAGAAGGTGATGCTTCAGTTGCTGAATTAGATCATCAATATGAACTGACCATCAATCATATTGAAGACCTAGAGTTTAGAAATATGCTTTCAGATGAGGGTGATAGTTTGAGTGCCGTACTTCAAATTACCGCTGGAGCTGGAGGTACTGAAAGTTGCGATTGGGCTGCCATGTTGATGCGAATGTATTTAATGTGGGGTGAAAAACAAGGCTATAAAATCAAAGAACTGAACTTCCAAGAAGGTGATGTTGCAGGAGTAAAAACGGTGACCATTGAATTTGATGGAGATTTTGCTTTTGGGTATTTAAAAGGCGAAAATGGTGTACACAGATTGGTGCGTATCTCTCCTTTTGATAGCAATGCTAAGCGACATACGTCTTTTGTGTCGGTGTATGTATATCCCTTAGTTGATGATACCATTGAAATTGAAGTGAGTCCAGCTGATATTGAAATTACCACTGCCCGTTCGAGTGGAGCCGGAGGTCAGAATGTCAACAAAGTGGAAACGAAGGTGCAATTGGTTCACAAGCCCACTGGAATTCAAATCACTTGCTCTGAAACCCGTTCGCAACACGACAACCGCAATAGAGCTATGCAAATGTTAAAATCGCAGTTGTATGAAATCGAATT
>JBKBOP010000012.1:0-29204 GCA_046293575.1 Flavobacterium sp.
TGGGCTTCAATGAGCAAATCTTTTGCCTTTTGTGTAAATATCTTTTGTTTTTGGAGATACTTAAATACAGCTTGCTTAGAAATTCCAATGCTTTTGTAAAGACTATTCATTGAAAAACCTAGTTTCTTTTGGTTTTCAATGAACCACTGGATGGTGGGGTATTTGAGTTTTTTTTAATGTCGATTTTAAATTCATCTTTGGCAAGATCAATCATCTTCTCTAAAAACTCAATCTTAATCTGCTTCTGACCAACCATTTGTTCAAGATCCTTGATCCTGTTCTGTAAGTCTTTTAACTTCTGGGTAGTACTGTCTTTCATCTCAACAACTCTTGCTCCTTTTTCGTTAAAGGTAGAAAATTTATAAATCCAACGGTAAATTAAAGGGTTACAAACACCATAAACCTTTTCTATTTGGCAGACACTTAGTTCACCACTCTCAAATAGATCAACAATCTCACGCTTAAACTCTTCAGAGTAAAGTCGATGCTTCCTGATTTTTCTCAAATTTGCTTTCATAATAAGTTGACTTTTCTGGTCAACCTATATCAGGGACGGACAAATTTCAAATTTCTGAATTCTACCTTCTAATTTCTACCTTCCAATTTCTGTCACCCTGAGCTTGTCGAAGGGCTTTCTAATTTTTACCTTCCCTTTCCGCATACACCAAATAATACCGTGGAGTAAACCATCGTAACAACGGACGAAAACCGATTTTTTTTACCGGATGGGTAAACTGTATTCGGTCTTTGATTCCCCAACCGGTTTTTTCCAAAAGCCAGTCCAATTGCCAGGGTTCAAACTCATGAAAGTGTCGGTCCCAAGGATCTGTTTTACTGCGATAAGCCGAGGCAAACCACAATCGGGTGGGTACTGAAATCAGCAATTTATCTGCTTGAATATTTTTGAGAATGGTGTAAGGATTAAGTATATGTTCAAATATTTCAAATGCTGTTAGCACATGATAGGAATTTTTTTGCAATGCTGAAGTATCCTGATCTAAATCTTCTCCCTGAGTACTGATTACTGTATAGCCATTTTCAATCATGATTTCAGAAAAGGGATTGGATATTCCTAAATCTAAAATGATATCTTCTGTAGAAATGTGCTTTTTAAGAAATTCTAAAGTAATCCTGAACCTTTTGACCGGATAGGTATGCTCATACATAGAATGTATTTTAGGTAAAAATAAGGATAATAAAATTATTCAGCTTAAAGTTGATACACCATTGCATTCACATTCATACCTGCCCCTACGGAAGCAAATAATACCACATCTCCCTTTTGGACATGATGTCCTTCAAATCCATCTTTAATTAACATATCATATAAAGTTGGAATAGTTGCCACACTAGAGTTCCCTAACTTATGAATGCTCATGGGCATAATCCCTTCTGGAGGAGTTTGATCATATAGTTTATAAAAGCGTTCAATGATGGCTTCATCCATTTTTTCATTAGCCTGATGTATGAGAATTTTTCCAATTTTCTCAACAGGGATGCCACTAGTATCTAAACATTCTTTCATGGCTTGCGGTACTGTACTTAAGCCAAATTCGTAAATTTTTCTACCGTGCATTTTAATGTATCTCACATCTGGGTCGTGGTCTTGGTTAAATGATTTTCCAAAAAATAAATAGTATGCTTCTTCAAAAGTATAGCTTGCTGTAGCATGTCCTAAAACACCACCCTCATCATCTGAACTTTCAATAACAGTTGCACCTGCACCATCAGAATAAATCATGCTATCCCTGTCATGTTTATCAACCACTCTTGAAAGGGTCTCAGCACCAATAACTAAACATTTTCTAGCTATTCCAGCTTTGATAAAAGCATAGGCTTGAATAAATCCTTCTAGCCAGCCTGGGCATCCGAACAGAATATCATAAGCTACACACTTTGGGTTCTGAATTTTAAGACTGTGTTTAACACGGCTGGCTAAACTAGGTAGAATATCACTCTGAATTCCTGAACTGTTCACATTCCCAAAATTGTGGGCAAGAATGATATAATCTAATGTTTCAGGGTCAATTTTTGAATCTTTAATTGCTTTTTCGGCAGCTAAAAAAGCAATATCCGAAGTTGATAAATCATCAGTTACATACCGCCGTTCCTCTATACCCGTTATTTCTTTAAATTTTCGGGCTATAACCTCATTTGACTGAGGGAAAGCTGTACCGTCTTGATTAAGAAATTTGTGTTGAGCAAAGTCTGTATTGGTTACAATTTGAGTGGGAATATAACTTCCTGAACCTGTAATTCTAATGGTTTTCATAAAAGAATTTTAATGTTACGAAATTATTAATAAATTCAAAAAGACGATGAAATTTTAGACCATAAAAATGCATAATTGCAAATAAAAGAAAGAAATAACAAATGCAATTAAATTTTCAAAAAATAAATCAGTTTTCATTGCGAAAATTTTATCTGCATGACGGTTGCCATACTCACGGCTTGTGTTTTCATTTGTTCTGCTTTTTCGCCTTGGTATTTTTTATCAATACTTCGGTTGAAATGCTCAAGCCAAATAGTGAAATGTTCTTTTTTAAAGGGTTGTTTTCGGTTTACTTCTTGATGAATATGAAACATATTGTTGAAATATCCACCCTTCATAAAAAGAGATTGCTCCCAAAATGTAGCTAAAATTTCAAAATGCTCTTCCAAATGCAAATGTGTATTAGTAACTTTCGTAAAAAAGAAACTAATGCGATCATCGCTTAACAAACGATCATAAAATATTCGCATAATTGTGATGAGGTCTTCTCTATTTTTGATGTCTCTCATTTGAGCATATTAATAAAAAGACATAAATCCCAAACTCCGAAGTGAACTTTGGGATTTATATTTTTGGTATTGTGATTAAAAATGGGCTTACATATAAGCTTCAATTGGAGCACAACTACACACTAAATTACGATCACCATAGGCTTCATCTACCCTGCGAACACTTGGCCAGAATTTGTTGTCAGCAACAAAATCTAATGGAAATGCGGCTTGTTCTCTAGTATAAGGGAATGTCCAAGTATCATTGGTTAACATCGCTAAGGTGTGTGGTGCGTTTCTTAGAATATTATCTGTGTCCTCTTTTGTTGAGGCTTCAATTTCTTTGCGAATGGCAATCATCGCATCACAAAAACGATCCAGTTCTGCGAGATCTTCAGATTCGGTAGGCTCCACCATCAAAGTGCCTGCAACAGGGAAAGAAACGGTGGGGGCATGGAATCCATAATCCATCAAACGTTTGGCAATATCGGTTACTTTGATACCTTTTTCTTCAAAGCTTCTACAGTCTAAAATCATTTCGTGGGCAGCTCTTCCCATTTCACCAGTGTATAATATTGGATAATGGTTTTCTAAACGAACTTTGATGTAATTAGCATTTAAAATGGCAATTTTGGTTGCCTCTGTTAGGCCCTCTGCACCCAACATGCAAATATACCCATAGGAAATTAAACATACCAAAGCAGAACCCCAAGGAGCAGAAGAAATAGCTGTTATAGGTTCTGTTCCTCCAGTCGGGATGATAGGGTTTGTGGGTAAAAAGGGTACCAGTTTTTCATTCACACAGATGGGTCCCACTCCAGGTCCACCACCACCATGAGGGATGGCAAAAGTTTTATGTAAGTTTAGATGACAAACATCAGCTCCAATAGTGGCAGGATTGGTTAACCCCACTTGGGCATTCATGTTGGCACCATCCATATACACCAGACCGCCGTTATCGTGAATGATTTTAGTAATTTCTCTAATGTCTTTTTCAAAAACTCCATGGGTTGAAGGATAGGTGACCATCAAAGCAGACAAACGGTCTTTGTACTGTTCTGCTTTTTGGCGAACGTCTTCAACATCTATATTTCCATTTTCCATGGTTTTGGTCACGATGATGTCCATGCCGGCCATGGCTGCCGAAGCAGGATTCGTTCCGTGTGCCGAAGCCGGTATCAAACATACATTGCGATGTTCTTCTCCTCGTGAAATATGATACGCTCTGATGGCCATCAAACCAGCATATTCTCCTTGAGCACCAGAATTGGGTTGAAGAGTGGTGCCTGCAAAACCGGTCACTTCGTTGAGCTGTTCTTCTAATTTTTTCAATAGGATTTGATAGCCTTCTGCTTGGTCTAAAGGTGCGAAAGGGTGAATACTGTTCCATTGTGGCATACTTAACGGAAGCATTTCTGCCGCTGCATTCAATTTCATCGTGCATGAACCCAATGAAATCATGGAGTGGTTTAATGAAAGGTCTTTACGTTCGAGTTTTTTAATATAACGCATCAAAGCACTCTCAGAATGGTAACTATTGAAAACATCATGTTCTAAAAATGTAGAAGTTCTTTGCAATGAAGTTGGTATGTGCAAACTATTTTCTAACTCGGTGACATTTATACTTTCTTTTCCTAATGCTTCAGCGAAGATGCTAACAATTAAGTTGAGGTCTTTCACCGAAGTAGTTTCATTGAGTGATATTGAGATAGTTTCGGTATCAACATAATAAAAGTTAACGCTTTTATTTTCAGCAACAGTACGAACTTTTAAACTGTCGGCTTTCACTTGAATTGTGTCGAAGAAAGAGGTGTTTACTTGGTATACTCCCAATTTGTTTAAGGCGTTGGTCAAAGTTACTGCCGAGGCATGCACTTTGGACGCAATGTATTTCAAGCCTTTGGGACCATGATAAACGGCATACATACCCGCCATAACGGCTAGTAGAACCTGAGCGGTGCAAATATTTGAAGTTGCTTTTTCTCTTTTGATGTGTTGCTCACGTGTTTGCAAGGCCATTCGTAAAGCACGGTTGCCATTCATGTCAATAGTGACGCCAATGATACGTCCGGGCATACTTCTTTTGTATTCCTCTTTGGTGGCGAAAAATCCGGCATGAGGTCCCCCATAACCCATGGGTACACCAAAACGCTGGGTGGTTCCCACCACCACATCTGCTCCCATTTCTCCGGGAGGGGTTAGGGAGACTAAAGACAAAATATCGGCAGCTACGGCTACTTTTATATCAACAGATTTTGCTTTGGTTATAAAATCTGAATAGTCATGTACTTGACCAAATTTACCTGGATATTGCAAAATAGCTCCATAAAAATCAGAAGAGAAATCGAAAGTTTCATGATTTCCAACGACCAACTCAACTCCGATGGGTGTTGAACGGGTTTGCAATACTGACAAAGTTTGAGGCAGTACTTCTTCGGAAACAAAGAATTTACAAACGTTATTTTTTTTCTGGTCTCGGGTGCGAACGTCAAACAACAAGGCCATAGCCTCTGCTGCCGCAGTACCTTCATCCAACAAAGAGGCATTGGCGATTTCCATTCCAGTAAGTTCAATTACAGTGGTTTGGAAATTGAGAATGGCTTCCAGACGGCCTTGTGCGATTTCTGCTTGATATGGTGTGTAGGCCGTGTACCAACCTGGGTTTTCAAAAATATTTCTTTGAATTACTGCCGGAACAATAGTCGGATGATAGCCAAGACCAATGTAGGTTTTGAAGATTTGATTTCTATTGCCCAGCTCACGGATATGGCTCAAGTATTCATATTCGGTCATGGCTGGTTCCAAATTGAGTTGTTTTTTCAACCTGATATCATTTGGAATTGTTTCAAAAATGAGTTGGTCTAAAGTGTCAGCTCCAATGGTTTGAAGCATCTGATTTAGGTCAGTTTCTCTGGGGCCTAAGTGGCGAAGTGCAAAAGCGTCGGTTTTCATCTAAGGTAGGGTGAAAGGTGTTGTTTTTTGATGGACAAAAATAATTATTCATTCGGTAATAATTCGTTAAACATGCGGTAATCTTTTCGGAATTTGTTAACTAAAATGTTACTTTATGAACAGTTTTTATTGGACCCCGGGGGGTAGCGAAAAGAAACGTTTCAAAAATACCTATTTTTGCAGGGCTGACGGAGCGACCCAAGAAGCTCCCGGCAGGACTAGCAAAATGGTTTTTTTGAAGCGGATCTTGCAGCGAACCACCGGATAAGGGCCCATAATGAAAAAAATAGTTGACTTCTATTTAAAATCTTCACTTCATGTTGCTTTGGCGATAACTTCTATGGCGTGTATCTCTTATTGGAATATGGGAGTAGCTGTGAATATTTGGTATGTGTTGTTTATTTTTTCTGGAACAGTTGTGGGATATAACGTGTTGAAATACATCAATATTTGGTTTGAAAACGGGGTGCTGGCTAAAGGATATGTAGGGATTTATTATCTCACCATAGTGATGCTAGGTTTGAGTTTTACCATCTTTTATATTCACTTTGACTTTTACATGAGATTTCATGTATTACTTCATTTCATCATGCTGGTCGCTTATATGTGGTTACGAAAATATGCTTATTTTAAGCTTTTCTATGTAGCCTTTGTGGTGGCTGGACTCACAGTTATGTTTCCACTGTATGAAGTCATAGAGTCTTGGGTTCTCAATATATATGTTATCAAGCAGTTTTTGATACTTTTTGCTCTTTTAATTCCCTTTGAAATTGCTGATGTCAACACCGATGTTTTATTGACGAAAACGTTACCGCAGCGGTTTGGAGTTTTGGCTGCTAAAACGATGGGTTTTGTTGCAGTGGGGATTTTTATTTTGTTGTCATTAAAAACTTGGACCTCACCAGTAGCAGATATTGTGATGGGACTCTTGACAATACTCGCCGTATATTTTGTAAATGAAAACAAATCCATCTTCTACACCACGTTTTGGGTGGAAGCATTACCCGTTTTTTGGGCCATTATGGTTTTTTTAGAATGTAGGTAGACAGTATTAGATGTTGTATTTTTGTAAAAAATGAGTTTATGTTAGGATTAAAATTACCAACAGACCCCAGATGGGCCAATTTAGCAGAAAGGAATATTGAAGAAATCTTGATTGATCACGCTTGGTGTGAACAAAAAGCAGCCACCATGGCCATTTCTTTGATTGTGACCAATCCTGATAAAACAGAATTGATTAACGAAATGACGGATTTGGCTCGTGAAGAAATGGGACATTTCAAAATGGTGATGGACAAGCTCAAGCAGTATGGATATTCCTTAGGTCCTCAACGTCCAGATGAATATGTAAAGAAACTCAGTACATTTTTTCCTAAAGGTGGGTCACGAACCGATGGTTTGGTGCATGCATTGTTGGTGGCTGCACTCATTGAAGCAAGAAGTTGTGAACGTTTCCGATTGTTGTCTGAACATTTACAAGATAAAGACTTGGCTCAATTTTATTATAATTTGATGAAATCTGAGGCCGGTCATTACACCATGTTTTTGTCTTTTGCCAGAAAATATGAAGAGGTGGAAAAGGTGAATAAGAAATGGCAAGCTTTACTAGAGTTTGAGGCACAGGTGATGCAGGAGTTGGGGAAGCATGAGAGTATTCATGGGTAGTTACAGATAATATCCTTTCACGTTCATCACAAACAATACTGTATTTACCACTGCAAATAATACAAATAAAGTATTCATTCCATAGCTTCCCCATTGGAATAGTTTTCGATTTGGGATTTCAAACATGGGATAGTAGGCAAGTTGTGTAGCCACTTTGCCGACCCAATAGGCCGCCATCAAGCCTGTTAAAGCTACCGATAAAGCCGCTGGTTCTTGAAGTTCATTTGTAAATAGTAAGGCAATGGCTCCAAAAGAAAAATTTAATCCCTGTATGTAACGTCCGTAGGTTTTCACGATTTCTTGGTTGAGGGGTTTGAGTTGTTTCACGTCATTATACCAGTCAAATACTTCATGACGAATATAGGGATAGATAAGGGCCGTAAAGATTTGTCCGATGCCGCTGGCGATGATGAGGTAATTCATGATTTCCATTTTCAAGGATTTATTTTGTAAATAATAAAGGTCAAGTAGATACACAAAATAGGTGGTAGTATTACAAAAGTGTTACTCTCAAATAAGGCAACAAACACAAAAAAGAACGCAACACCAAAGAGGTATATCCATAGATTTATATTGGTGTAAAAGCGGGTGAGTAAAGCCAAGGCAATAAGAACTTGTAGTCCGCCGGTAAACATAGTGGAGAGTAGAGCCCAAATTAAAAAGTCTTGGTTAAAAATGCCTGCAATTGCTATAGTAAGCGGAGTAGTGATAGCAATAAGATTAAAAATTTTAATTGTTTTTATAACACATGAATTATTAAACTTTCAGAAAAAAAATGAAAGTTATGGTTAAAAAAATTATTTCATAACTTTCAACATTAGTTTGGTGAGCCAATTATCTTTGTATTCTGTCATTTTTTCTAAGAGGTTGTCAGTTTTTAAAACAAACTCATACAGTTTTGTGGTTTGTTCCATAAAATGTTTGTCGGCGGCGGTGCCATCACTTTCGATGTTAGAAACTTCTTTTAATACTTTCAGAGCTGGTTTGATTTCTCTTTTAGAGCGTTCTTTGGCTATTTTCACTGCCATTTCATCCAAATCTTTTTCAGAAGTGAAGTACTCTCTGCGTTCACCGGGTTTGTACTCTTTATAGACTATGCCCCAATCCATCAGTGATCTGAGGTTCATGCTGGCATTGCCACGAGATATTTGAAGTTCTTCCATAATTTCTTCCATCGAAACTGCATCATGAGACACCATCAACAACGCATGAATTTGAGCCATGGTTTTATTGATACCCCACTGGGAACCAAGGGCTCCCCAGGTTTGTATGAACTTAGATTTAGCTTCTTTGTATTCCATGAAGCAAATATATTAAAAGTTTTTAAAGTTTCAAAAAAAAATGAAAGTTTACTTATTTTAACTTTAAAGTTTAAATGTGGTGAATACAATCACCAAAAAGCATATAAAATTGGTGAATAGAGACAATTTCAGGGAGTTTTTAAAATGATGTAAGAACAAAGCCTTGAAAATACGCTTCAACATCACTCGCTTTTGTCAAACTACTAAATTTGAAAAATTTAATTTTCGTATCTTCGCAATCACTTGAAATTTTCAAGTATTTTAAATTATTTAAATAATCACTTTCAACAACAAATTATGAAAAAATGGGTATTTACCTTGTTGGCTTTTGTGATGTTGGCTCCCCAGCACATCAAAGCAGACGAGGGTATGTGGTTCCTTATGTTCCTTCAAAAACTAAACATGAGAGACATGCAGGCAAAAGGTTTAAAACTTTCTGCCGAAGAAATTTATAGCATCAATAATGCAAGTTTAAAAGATGCTATCGTACAATTCAATGGAGGTTGCACCGCTGAAATTATTTCAAAAGACGGATTAGTCTTAACCAATCATCACTGTGGATATGATGTCATTGCAGAACTTTCTTCTCCCGGAAATAATTATTTAAGAGACGGATTTTGGGCTGCCAATCGTAAAGCTGAACTAAAACCAAAAAGTCTTTTCGTTCGTTTCTTTGTGAGAATGGACAACGTGACCGACCGTATCTTAGCTTTGGTAAATGATACCATGAGCGAGGCCGATCGCGAAAAAATCATCAACCAGGAAACGGCCAAAATTCAAAAAGAAAATGACGAAGGCGGAAAGTATGTTGTTTCCGTTCGTCCTTTTTTCCAGGGGAATGAATACTATTATTTTGTTTATCAAGACTATACCGATGTGCGTTTGGTAGGAACTCCCACCGAAAGCATTGGAAAGTTTGGTGGTGATACCGATAACTGGGAGTGGCCTCGTCACACGGGCGACTTTGCTTTATTCAGAGTGTATGCAGATGCAGATAATAATCCTGCCGCTTTCGCTGAAAGCAATGTGCCTCTACAACCAAAACACCACTTACCTATAAATATTGGTGGATTTAAAGAAAAAGACTTTGCGATGATTTTGGGGTATCCCGGAAGAACCAACCGTTGGATGCCTGCTGAAGGTATTGAGCAGAACGTAAAGTTTGCTTATCCAGCTTGGGTGGAAGGTTCTAAAATGTCTATGGACAAAATGAAATCACATATGGACGGTGACGATAAGGTGCGTTTGGACTATGCCTCTAAATATGCTTCTATTGCCAACTATTGGAAAAACCGCCAAGGAATGATTGACGCATTAACCCAATTCAAAACGGCTGAGGCTAAAAGAAAAACCGAAGCTAAATTTGTGAAATGGGCCAATAAAAAAGAAAATAAGGCCAAGTATGGTAGTGCTGTAGCCGACATTAATAAATACTATGCCATGACTAATGAAAAAGCCCGTCATGACAACTACTTGATGACCATGTTGCGTGGTTCTACATTTGCAATTACACCAGCCAGACTTGGAAATCAATTAATTTCCTATGCCAAAGCCGATGCAGCTCAACAAAAGAATATCAAATCTCGATTAGTAGATTTCGTTGATGGTACTTTTGAAGGTATTTATATGCCTTTAGAAAAAGATGTTATGGCGGGGCAGTTAAGTCTCTATTCTTCAAAAGCCGGAACTAACTTAGCACCTGCGGTTCAATCATTGGTTGACAATAAAACCGATTTTAATCATTATGTTAATAACGCTTTTAATTTGAGTATGTTTACTTCCAAGGAGCGTTTATTGGCTTTCTTGGAACTTCCTGATGTAGCTTTAGTTGAAAATGATCCTTTGTATAAATTATCATCTAATTTATTAGATCATTACAATGCCAAGTCGGAGGATTTAAAAGAGGCTGAAAACAACTTCCAGAGAGGTTTTAGAAACTTGGTAGCCGGTTTAAGAGAATCTAAAATGTCCTCTATTCAGTATCCAGATGCTAACTCTACTTTGCGTTTAACTTATGGAACCGTAAGAGCCTTACCAGCAGATAAGCGTAATGATGCAAAAGTCAACAACTACACCACCCTGGAAGGAATGGTGAAAAAACATAAAGCAGGGGACCCTGAATTTGACTTATCTCAGCCCCTAATTGATTTATTCAATAAAAAAGATTTTGGTCAATATGCTGATAAAGCAGGGTATATGTCGGTAAACTTTTTGACTGACAACGACATTACCGGAGGAAATTCTGGTTCGCCAGTGTTAAACGGTAAAGGGGAACTGATTGGTTTAGCCTTTGACGGAAACATTGAAGCTATGGCTGGAGATGTGATTTTTGACAAAAACCTTCAACGCACCATCAATGTAGATGCTCGTTTTATCTTATTTATCATCGAAAAATATGCAGGTGCAAAACACTTGATTGATGAAATGACGATTGTGAGGTAGTCTTATTTAATTCATATACTTAAACCGCCTCAAGACTACTGCTTGAGGCGGTTTTTTTATAATGATTTGTCAATTTTTGGCATTACAAATAAGATTTAGGTACTTTTGAGGATATTTTATCGCTATGAAATTAATAACTCTTATTCTAATAATTGTGTCAGTTAGTAATGACTTCGAAAAAGCCGAAAAACTTTTCAAACAAGAAAAGTGGCAAGAGTCTAAAGTTTTGTTTGAAAAACATTTGAAAACAAATCCCAACGATACTAAAACTCTTGAGTATTTAGGGGATATTGCAGGACAGTACAAAAAATGGGATGAAGCACTAGAGTACTACAAAAAAATCAGAGACCAATTTCCCAACAAGGCCGATTATCACTATAAATACGGTGGAGCTTTGGGGATGAAAGCCAAAGAAGCCAATAAATTCAAAGCTTTGGGTATGATTGATGAGGTGGAAGAAGCCTTTTTAAAAGCCGCAAAATTAGAACCTAAACACGTTGATGCCCGCTGGGCGTTGGTCATGTTCTATATTGAGCTACCGGCCATCGTGGGAGGAAGTGAAAAAAAATCTCAGAAGTTCGCCGATGAATTAATGGCAATTTCTAAATTAGATGGTTACCTTGCCAAAGGATATATTGACGAATATTTCAAAAGATATCGTAATGCTGAAACCTATTATGCCAATGCTCATAAAATTGGTAATTCTTCAACTACTTTTCAAAAGCTATATGATTTGTATGTTAAAATAAAAGAACCCGCCAAAGCACAAAAACTTAAAGACGAATTCCAAAATACAAAAAAATAATACCCTGACACGATGGGAAAACTTCATTTTATTGCCATTGGGGGTGCTGCTATGCATAACCTTGCTCTGGCTTTACACCACAAAGGCTATCAAATCACCGGTAGTGATGATGCCATTTTCGAACCCTCCAAATCACGATTAGATAAATACGGACTTTTACCCTCCAGTTTAGGATGGTTTCCCGAAAAAATAATCACTGATCTCGAGGGAGTTATTTTGGGAATGCACGCCAAAGCCGATAATCCGGAGTTGCTCAAAGCTCAGGAATTGGGGGTAAAAATTTATTCCTATCCAGAATATTTATACGAACAGTCTAAAAATAAAACCCGGGTGGTCATTGGCGGCTCTCATGGAAAAACCACCATTACATCCATGATTTTGCATGTCATGAATTATCACGACAGAGAAGTAGATTATATGGTGGGAGCTCAGTTGGAAGGATTTGATACCATGGTGCATCTCACAGACACCAATGATTTTATCGTATTGGAAGGCGATGAATACCTGACTTCACCCATCGATTTACGACCTAAGTTCCATCTATACCAGCCAAATATTGCCCTTATTAGTGGAATTGCTTGGGATCATATTAACGTATTTCCCACTTTTAATAATTATGTGGAACAGTTCAATATTTTTGTGAATCAAATCTCTAAAGGTGGTATTCTTATCTATAACGAGGAAGATGAAGCTGTAAAGAAAGTTGCTGAAAGTTCAGTAAATCCCATTCGAAAGATACCTTATCAAACTCCAAAATTCAATGTAGAAAATGGGGTGACCCTTCTAGATACACCAGAGGGAGCCATGCCAATTGAAGTTTTTGGTGGCCACAATCTGAGCAATCTCGCCGGAGCGAAATGGATTTGTCAGTGTATGGGAGTAGACGAAGCTGATTTCTATGAAGCTATTGCAACCTTCAAAGGAGCTTCTAAACGATTAGAAAAAATAGCAGAAAGCAGTACAGCAGTTGCTTATAAAGATTTTGCTCATTCTCCTAGTAAGGTTTCCGCAACGACCCGGGCGGTAAAAGCACAATATCCCCACCGAAAGCTCATTGCTTGTTTGGAATTACATACCTACAGCAGTCTTAACGCCGAATTTTTAAAGGAATATCTAGGTGCACTCGATGCCGCTGATGTTGCGGTGGTATTTTATTCTCCAGACGCGGTCAAAATCAAACGACTTGACGAGGTCACACATCAACAAATTGCACAAGCTTTTCAACGAGAGGATTTAATTATTTATACCCAACCCGAAGCCTTTCAAGAGTTTTTGTTTCAACAAAAGCTAGAAAATTCTACCCTACTTTTAATGAGCTCTGGAAATTATGGCGGACTTGATTTTGAAAAGGTAAAACAATTAGTCAATGTGACAATGAGCCAATTATAAAAGTGCAAAAAAACAGAAACCAATTAGCATTTTGGGATTGTTAATCAGTAGGGGATGGGATTAAGGAGTTACGGGTTGATATGTCTTAAGGATATAGAATTTACTTAATGAAAAAAGGGTAAACTAATTATTTAATTGTTGGGTGGAGACAAATCAACACAACAAAAAAATATTAAAAAAGCTTAAGAGATTTTTAATTAATTAAGTGAAAAATAATGAAAGTAGTGAAAGCAATTGGAGGACAGTTACAGGTAAATCCAAAGTCTGCTTAGTGTTTTAAACTATTAATTCATTGTCACATTGACTAATTGACACATCAACTCATTATCCCATTATTTAACGTAGCGAAAATGCCCCACAATTTCATAACGAAATAGGCAGTCTTCTAACACTTGTCCGCCGCCAACGTTATGCACAATCATAGGTCTTCTCCCATCTGGTGTTTTTTTGTGAGTGACAATTCCGATGTGCGGGAGTCTACCACCCAGCATCCAAGTAACTATATCACCGGTTTTATAATCAGCAGCATTTTGGGTTACCGCTATTTTTTGTCCTTTCCGTTCAAAAAAAACTTCCAAATTAGGTACACGTCTGTGATCTATATTGGTATCCGGTCTTGTTAAGCCCCATCGGGTGGGATATCTTGAAAAGTTAGCTTTCATATCTTCATGGACTTCTTTTTGTAAATCAATGCCCAATTTTCTATAAGCTCGAATGACCACATCAGAGCAAACTCCTTTGTCTTTTGGAACATCGCCATTGGGGTAAGGAATACTGCGATAAGCAGGGTCATAGGTAACTTGATCTTTAGTGAGTTCTAAAGCCGCCTCAGAAAGTTTTCTTGAAAAAGAAGTGTCTTGTTGACAAAACAACAAAAAACAACATGAAAAAATAAAGAGGTATTTCATATATTTGTTTTGTAATAAACGCCATATCAATTAATATTATTTTAAACGCCATGGAAAATTCTCATTTTTCTATCAAATTTTGGGCCGAAGACGACAGGCCCCGTGAAAAAATGATTCTCAAAGGAAGAGAGTCTTTAAGTGATGCCGAACTTCTTGCCATTCTTCTGGGCTCGGGTTCCAAAAATGAATCTGCAGTCGATCTAAGCAAACGCATGTTACAGTCGGTGGATAATCATCTAAACAGTCTAGGTAAAATGTCCTTAAAACAACTCATTACGTTTAAGGGAGTGGGTGAGGCCAAGGCTGTTACCATTGCCGCCGCTATGGAATTAGGACGTAGACGTCGTATGGAAGAAGCTCGGCAATTGCCCAAAATCAGCACCTCTAAAACCGTTTTTGAAATCATGCACCCAATGCTTTCTGATCTTCCGCATGAAGAATTTTGGGTATTGTATCTGAATAATTCAAATAAAGTTATCTACAAATCCTTATTGTCAAAAGGAGGCATTACCGGAACAGTTGTAGACCTTCGATTGATTTTCAAAACTGCTTTGGAGCAACATGCCGTGGGGATTATATTATGCCATAACCATCCTTCGGGCAGATTAGAAGCTAGCGAAGCCGATAAAAAAATCACCCAAAAAATAAAAACCGCAGCAGTTCATTTAGAGATACATTTAATGGACCATTTAATTATAACCGAAACTTCTTATCTGAGTTTTGCCGATCAAGGTATCCTTTAAATTTAGAAAACATTATGAATGCCAAATAGAGCAATTCTGTATCTTGCAGCATCCTAAATAAAAAAGAATGATTGTTGCCAATAATCTGAGGTTTCAGTACAACGAACAAGTCAAATTCAATTTTCCTGATTTTGTATGTCAACAAGGAGAAGTGCTTTTGATTACTGGAAACTCTGGTACAGGTAAAACCACTTTATTGCATTTGTTGGGTGGTTTATTGAAACCCACTATGGGACAATTAACAGTATCAGGACAACCATTAACTCAGTTAAAACCTTCGGCGTTAGATAGCTTTCGAGGGAAACATATTGGTTTGGTGTTGCAACAATCTCATTTTGTAGCCTCTATGTCAGTGTTGGAAAACCTAACCTTGGCATCGTGGCTAGCCATTGGAACAAAACAAACTTCAAAAGCTATGACTTTGTTGGAGCGATTGGGGCTTTCAGACCAAGCCAAAAAACTACCTTCAACTTTAAGTATTGGACAACAACAAAGGGTTTCTATTGCAAGGGCTTTGATGAATGAACCAAAAGTGATTTTGGCCGACGAGCCCACTTCTAGTCTTGATGATGCAAATGCTCAAACAGTAGCTCAACTTCTTAAAGAATTGGCGGCTGAATACAGAGCAGCTTTGTTAATTGTTACTCATGATCACCGACTTAAAGAAGTGTTTCATCAACATATAAACCTTTCATGATATGATTACAAAGTTGGCTTGGCGAAACATTTGGTTCAAACCCTTAAATACTGTTTTGAGTTTAATACTCTTATCTGCCAGTGTTGCCATCATTTCATTGCTTATTCTTTTACAAGAACAGTTCGAAAAGCAATTCAGCAATAATATTGATGGAATTGATATGGTGATTGGTGCCCAAGGGAGTCCGTTACAATTGATTCTTTCAGCGGTTTATCATATTGATGCCCCTACCGGGAATATTGACTATAATGAAGCCAAAACTTGGATGGTGCATCCGTTCGTGGAAAAAGCAATTCCATTGGCCTTTGGAGATAATTATCGCGGATTTAGAATCGTTGGTTCAGAAACTAGCTATGTAGAACATTATGGGTCGACCCTTCAACAAGGAAAAAAATTTGAAAATCCTTTTGAGGTGGTGCTAGGAAGTGAAGTAGCCAAAAAAATGCAGTTTTCTTTGGGGGATACTTTTTTAGGCACTCATGGTGATGCTGAAGAAGGACACGTTCATGATGAACATCCTTATAAAGTAGTTGGTATTTTAAATTCAACAGGCAAGGTCATTGATAATTTAATTGTATGTTCCATTGAAAGTGTTTGGGCAGTTCACGAAGAACATGACCATGACCACGATGAAGAGGGTCACGAAGATGAAGTCTCCTCAGAAATCACAGCCATATTAATAAAATTCAAAAGCAAAATGGGCTTGGTAACTTGGCCAAGGTTAATTCCACAAAACACTAAAATGCAGGGAGCTTTACCAGCCATTGAAATTAACCGGTTGTTTTCTCTTTTTGGGATTGGTCTTCAAGCGTTAGAATATTTGGCTTATGGTATTATGCTGATTTCTGGTATAAGTATTTTTATAGCCTTATACAATCGTTTACGAGATCGAAAATATGAATTTGCACTGATGCGAGTTAATGGTGCTTCACGCTTTCAATTGTTAAATCTAGTTCTTTTGGAAAGTTTATTTTTATGTGTGGTAGGGTTTTTGAGTGGGATAGTTCTAAGTAGAATTGGACTTGTTTTAATTTCTTCTACAACCGATGATCAATTTAAAATGGCTTTTGATCCGACTATCATTCTATGGGAAAAAGAAGGAATATTATTTGCAGTTACTATCTTTGTAGGGCTATTGGCTGCAATCATTCCCGCCATCAAAGCTTATTCGTTGAATATTTCTAAAACACTCGCTCATGCGTAAAATATATTGGGTTTTCATTTTGATTTTTATAGTTTTTATTGGTTTAGAGTTTTATACCTCAAATGAGGAAAAAGATACTTCGCTTACTATTGAAACCATGCAAACGGCCTCTATAATTCCCGAAAGTCTTTGGACTGAAAGTGCATTTGAAATACAAACCAAACCCGATACGTTAACATGGAAGTTATTGGGGATTATTAAGTTTGTCAAAAAACCAGCAAAAGATTATCCAGAAGGAGTAATGTTTCCCATTATAAATTCTTCACTCAAAGAGAAGAGTAAGAAGAAAATTGCTATTAGTGGATTTATCATTCCAATCGATAACGTATCCTATGCTTTAAGTAAAAACGTTTTTGCTTCTTGTTTCTTTTGCGGACAGGCCGGACCCGAAACCATTATGGGAATCAAGTTTAAGGGAGCAACACCCAAGTTGAAAACAGATCAATTTGTTACCTTGGAGGGTATTTTTAGGTATAACGATAACGATGTGAATGATTGGATTTATCATATTGATGATGCCGTCATTGTGAAAGGAAAATAGACTTCATTGTGTTTCATCATAAAAAAGACATCTTTTTCGATTTAGATCATACCCTCTGGGATTTTGAAAAAAATTCAGCGTTAGCTTTCAAGACTATTTTTGATGAATTCAAACTTAGTTGCTCATTAGATCAATTTCTGCATTTATATGTTCCAACGAATCTAAAATATTGGAAATTGTATCGTGACGAAAAAATATCTCAGTCTGAGCTAAGATACCATCGCTTGAAAGAGGTATTTAATGGAATCCAACAAGAGATTTCAGATAGGTTAATTTATCAAATTTCTGACGCCTATATCGAATATTTACCTACCTATAACCATTTATATGAGGGAGCCATTGAGTTATTAGACTACCTAACTCCAAACTACCGATTACACATAATTACTAATGGATTTCATTCTGTTCAACAAGGAAAATTGCAAAATTCTGGAATCGCAAAATACTTTAAAACCGTAACCAATTCGGAATCTACGGGTGTTAAAAAGCCCAATCCTATTATATTTAATTTTGCATTACATCAAGCACAAACGAGCGTACAAAATTCCTTAATGATTGGTGATAGCTGGGAGGCTGATATTGAAGGAGCATTAAACCTTGGTATGGATGCCATTTTCTTCAACGAATTTAAAATTGAAGTAGCAGACATAGTCCCACAAGTAAGCGAACTTAAACAAATTAAAAGTTATCTTTGAAAAAAGGATTGATTATGAAAAATATTTTTTTGTTACTGTGCATGATAGTTTCGTTGGGTCTTTATTCGCAAAATCGGCCAAAGTATATTTTAGTACCTGTCAATTTTTCATTTAGCAAAATGGATAATCCCTATAATTTAAGTGCTTTAACCAAGTCCTTTTTTCAAAAAGAAGGTTTTGAAGCCTATCTAGAAAATGAGGTGCTTCCGGCTGAATTGGCTGCCAATAGATGTTTGGCATGGAAAGCCGATTTAAAAGAATCGAATGCTTTTTTAGTGACCAAGTTGGTGGTAGAGGTAAAAGATTGTTTTGGAAATAGTATTGCTGTTTCTCAAGAAGGGAAAAGCAGAGAGAAGGAGAGAAGAATTGGGTATTCTGAAGCATTTCGTGAGGCTGTAAAAACCTTAGAAATCCCGAAAGAAGCAGTTATGACAACTTATATGATGATTCCATCTGGTGAAAACAAGACTTCAAATGTTCAAGGAGGTTTGAATCCAAGCAGTTCTATAGAAAAATCTCAATCAGATTTCCCCACTTTACAAAATAATCTAAATACTCAAACACAAGAGAAAAAAGAATTGGTAAGTTCTTCACTCAATGCATCTGGTATATCTGAGACCTTTTATGCTCAAACTAACGAAAGGGGATTTCAATTGGTAGATGCCACTCCTAAAATTGTTTTGTTGCTCCAAAAAACATCAAGAGATGATGTTTTTATTGGGGTTCGGAATCAAATAAGTGGTGTTGTGTATACTAGAAATAATCAATGGTATTTTGAGTATTACCAAGACAATAGGTTAGTTTCAGAAAAATTGAAAATTAAGTTCTAATTAATATCCATATTTATCTTTCCAGCGATTTTTCAAAAATTCACGAGTACTGTTTTCACGATTGTTATTACCGGGTTCATAAAAGTTGGTTCCTGAAATATCATCTGGTAAAAATTCTTGCTCAACAAAATTATTTGTAAAGTCATGAGCATATTGATATTCTTCACCGTAACCCAGTTCTTTCATAAGTTTAGTTGGAGCATTTCTAAGATGCAGTGGAACCGATAAATCACCGGTTTGTTTTACCAATTTTTGTGCTTTCCCAATGGCCATATAAGTGGCATTACTTTTTGGTGAGGTCGCTAAATAAATAGCACATTGACTTAAAATAATTCTGCTTTCGGGATAGCCAATGGTGGCAACTGCCTGAAACGTGTTGTTAGCCATGATAAGTGCGGTTGGGTTGGCGTTGCCAATGTCTTCACTAGCCAGTATTAACAACCTGCGAGCAATGAATTTCACATCTTCACCACCTTCAATCATTCTAGCCAGCCAGTATACTGCTCCATTGGGGTCACTACCTCGAATGGATTTAATAAAAGCGGAAACAATATCATAGTGTTGCTCACCCGTTTTATCATATAAAACCGTATTTTTTTGAACGATTTGCATAACCCTTTCATTGTCAATGAGTATAGGTTCATCTTCAGAAGCATTTACAACGAGCTCAAAAACATTTAGCAATTTTCGACCATCGCCTCCAGAAATTCTCATCAGAGCTTCGGTTTCTTTAATAACTATTTTTTTGGACTGTAGCCAAGTGTCAGACGCAAGTGCTCTGTCTAATAGTTTCTCTAAATCCTCTTTTCCGAAGGCATTCAAGGTATACACCTGACATCTTGACAAAAGGGCTGGTATGACTTCAAAACTTGGATTTTCGGTGGTAGCACCAATAAGAGTCACCCATCCCTTTTCCACAGCACCCAATAATGAATCTTGTTGGGATTTACTAAAACGATGAATTTCATCAATGAATAAAATTGGGTTTTTGGTGGTAAATAATCCGCTATTATTTTTGGCTTTTTCTATGACCTCTCGAACATCCTTAACGCCAGAATGTATGGCACTCAGACTGTAAAAGGGTCTCTTGCTTTCTTCAGCCATAATTGTTGCGAGTGTCGTTTTTCCAGTACCTGGAGGTCCCCACAAAATTAAAGAGGGAATAATTCCTTTTTCGATTTGACGTGTCAGAGCACCGCTAGGCCCAACAAGATGAGATTGGCTCACATAGTCTGCAAGTGTTTTTGGTCTAATTCGTTCGGCTAAGGGAATTTCCATGGGGTAAAAATAGGGATTTATGACAAAATTGCATTACTTTAGTTTTGGACATATTATTGATTAAAATTATTAGATTTTTTAAATGTCTATCCTGATGAAAGAGACTACACATTTTCGATTCACACCTTCCGTAATTGCTTTACCACTTTTTTTTGTATTGGTATTGTGGTTGGTTTTTTGGGTTGAGGTTCGCTTTGCATACAATTTTAATCAATATGGGATTTATCCAAAGACTTTTTCAGGATTAAGAGGTGTTTTTTTGAGTCCGTTTCTGCATGGTAGTTTGCAACACCTTTACAATAACTCTTTACCGCTATTGGTACTTCTAACAGCCATGCGGTATTTTTATCGCGATGTAAGTTATAAAGTCGTATTTTTTGGGATACTTTTATCAGGATTATTTACTTGGTTTATTGGAAGGGAGAGCTATCATATTGGAGCCAGTGGTTTGGTATATGTTTTGGTCAGTTTTATATTTTTTAAAGGGATTCAAACCAAATATTACCGTTTAGTGGCTTTATCTCTCGGGGTGGTCATGATATATGGTGGTATGATTTGGTATATGTTTCCCGATATAGAAAAAGGGATTTCCTGGGAGGGACACTTAGGAGGGTTTTTAGCAGGTTTAGCCTTGTCGTATTTTTATGAAACACCTCAGTTGAAGCAACCCATTCAATATGAATGGCAACGACCTGATTTTGATCCTTCTCTAGACCCATTCATGAAAAACTTTGATGAATATGGAAATTTTAATCCACCTCCTAAAATTGAAGAAACACCTCCCGTTGAAAGTTACTTTAAAACATCTATCAAGATTATTTATGATTTTATCGGAAAAAAAGACCCTTCTTAATTAGAAATTCTTTGTCGCAATACCTCATACAGAAAAGCTCCACAAGCCACCGATACGTTCAAGGAAGCTATGGTTCCAAACATGGGTAGTTTTGCTTTTTCATCTACCATTTTAAGTAGAGAAGGGTGAATGCCTTTTTCCTCGTTACCCATAATGATTGCTAAAGGTTCAGCAAGATTAATATCGTAAATGAGATATTCAGTTTTTTCAGTAGCTGCAACTGTTTTGATGCCAGATCCTTGAAGATACATGACAGCGTCTTTCATATGTTCGACTTTGCAAATAGGCACATTAAATACCGCACCGGCACTTGTTTTTATAGTGTCTCCATTTACAGGGGCAGCCCCATGTTTTGAAATTATGATACCATGTACGCCACTACATTCTGCGGTTCTGATGATAGCACCAAAATTCCTGGCATCTGAAAGTTGATCCAACATAATAAATAGGGGAGTGACACCCTTTTCAAAAGTATTCAAGACAAGATTTTCTAATGATATAAAAGAGATGGGTGCTATGGTGGCTACCACTCCTTGATGATTTTTGGGTGTGAGACGATTTAGTTTTTCAACGGGTACATATTGAAAGGAGAATTGATGCTCTTTCAAAGTTTTCATAAGTGACCGCATCAGGTCGCTTTGAGCATCTTTTTGAATATAAATTTTATCGAGTTCTTTTCCGGCTTGAACAGCCTCTTGTATTGCTCTAATGCCAAAAATTAAATTATCTTTTTCCATGGGGTAAAGGTAATGCAATAATTTTTTTTTGAATCTTCTAAAAAACAGTTTTCAATGAAATATGTACAATAGAATTTGAAAGTTTGAAATTTGAAAGTCCATCTGTTCCATTAGCATACATAAGGTTTAAAATTCCACTTTTAGTGTTAAGTCCAAAACCAAAACCAAAGCCGTATAGTTGCGTTTTAAAATTGGTTGCTTTGTCCTCTGAGTAGGCATAATCAGTGATGCTGTGTACATATATTGATTCTGAAATCAAGTAGCGGTATTCAGTAATAATGCTACTCAACAATGAGCTTTGCAAACTGTTCTCTCTAAACCCTCGAATAGATTGAACCCCTCCAAATCTAAAAAGCTCATTTATGAAGTAGCTATCACTTTTTAAGTAATAATTAAGATTTCTACAATGGAAACTGTTTTTTTGATTTAAATAAAAATTATGACTTACGTCAGTCCATAAAAAAACCTGTTGTTCTTTAGCGTTACTCAAATCTCTTTGGCCAAATCCTATTCTTCCGAAAAACCTTGTATTCTCATTAAAAAAAGTATTTTCATTATTGAAATAACTTCCTTCAAAAGTTGAGGTGATAAATCTACTTTTAAAATCTGATATGTTTATTGTTCCAGTATTAGAACCGTTGGACTGATTGCCTTCATATCCTATGAACCATTTATGAAAGCTTTTAAATATATATCCAATATCCATTGCGGTTTTTGTGTTTTGGAAAGTACTATCTTGCCTGAAAATCTGAAATTCTGTTTTTAAAGCGATGGGGCTATTGAATAAATAATTTAGGTCAAAACCTGCATTTAAAGTGGTTTGTTGATTACCGTCATTCTTCCAGAAAAGAAAAATTCTTTCGCCGCCATTCAAGGCATTATTAAGCATTAAATCTACATAGCCATTAAGAGTAAAGTTGTCTTGGTTGTCATTTGAAAAACCAATAAAACCATCAAATTGATTTGAGGCAACTTTTTCTAAATACAAGTATATTTTAGTTGAGTCTTCTGTGAACAGTACATCTGGACTTTGACTAGCTCTTGTAAACCTGAATTTATCAACGTTAGATTTCATGTTGTTGACATTTTGTTCGTTGAAAGCTTTGTTTTTGTAAATTCTTTTCAGGTTATGAAGATAGCTTTTTGGGAATTTTTCATATCCATTCACAATTATGTCGTCAATTAATCTGATTTTGTTGGTTTCGATTTGAAGTTTGGCAATGAGTTTTCCTTCTTCAACATCAAAGTCAGTAAGTTGAGCTTTTGTTAATGGATAACCAGCTTGCGATGCTTTTTGGGTTATGCTTTCCAAAAATAATTCTGTTTTATCTATTTCAATTTTTAGGGTGTCGTTTACAATCTTATAGCTTTGATTGATAAAGGTTTTATCAGTTATATATATATATAGGTGTTGCGTTTTTTTTCCTAATTCATAATTGAAAATAAAAACGGAGTCGTTTTCTTTATAGTAGTCTATTGTCCTACATTCAAGGTATCCTTTTTTTTGAAGTTGAATTTCAATTTCGTTTGAAGTTTTCAAAACCGACAAAGCATCCACATGACTTTTTTTATATTGAAGGGAGTCAATGATTTTTGTTTGCGAATCATCTTGCCCAATGGCTTTCAAATACAATGGTTGCGAATGTGTTATTCCGTAAAAAAAGATGGATATATATATAAGGTATGTTTTCAAACAAATAATTTATAAAGTAACGCAGTAACTCATTTTTTATGGTGGTGTTGAATTCTGTAAAATTAAACAATGTTGTTAATGTAGATGTCTAAATTTAATTGTGAAGTTAGAGGTCTAATTTAACCACAAGAAAATAAATATTTTATGATTTGTTTTCCCAAAAAATATTACTACATTTGCAACCCCTAAAAAACGGGTTTTTAAAGAAATATTAAAATTTTTATTAACAATTATGCCAACAATTCAGCAATTAGTAAGAAATGGGAGAGTCCAGATAACTAAGAAGAGTAAATCGGCTGCCTTAGATTCTTGTCCACAAAGAAGAGGGGTTTGTACACGTGTGTACACCACAACACCAAAGAAACCAAACTCAGCGATGCGTAAAGTAGCTCGTGTGCGTTTGACCAATGGTAATGAGGTGAATGCCTACATTCCCGGAGAAGGACATAATCTTCAAGAGCACTCGATAGTATTAGTTAGAGGCGGAAGAGTAAAAGATTTGCCAGGTGTTAGATACCATATTGTTCGTGGTGCTTTGGATACAGCCGGTGTTGCCGGTCGTACTCAGCGTCGTTCAAAATATGGAGCAAAACGACCAAAACCAGGACAAGCAGCAGCACCAGCAAAGAAAAAGTAAGTTAAAAACTTTAAAGAAAAGAAATGAGAAAAAGACAGGCCAAAAAAAGACCGCTTTTACCGGATCCAAAATTTAATGATCAATTAGTAACACGTTTTGTGAACAACTTGATGTGGGATGGTAAAAAATCAGTTGCTTTTAATGTTTTTTACGAAGCATTAGAAATTGTAGAAAACAAAAAGCAAGACGCTGAAAAATCGTCTTTGGAATTGTGGAAAGATGCCCTTACAAATGTGATGCCTCACGTTGAAGTGAGAAGTCGTCGTGTGGGTGGAGCTACTTTTCAGATTCCAATGCAGATTAGACCCGATAGAAAAATCTCCATGGCAATGAAATGGTTGATTCTATATGCGAGAAGAAGAAATGAAAAATCCATGGCAGGGAAACTTGCTTCTGAAATTTTAGCGGCTTCCAAAGAAGAAGGTGCTGCCGTTAAGAAAAGAATGGATACACACAAAATGGCTGAAGCCAACAAAGCATTCTCTCACTTTAGATTTTAATTCATAAGAAATGGCTAGAGATTTAAAATATACTAGAAATATTGGAATTGCAGCTCATATTGATGCAGGTAAAACTACAACAACAGAGCGTATTCTTTTTTATACTGGAAAATCACACAAAATTGGTGAAGTGCACGATGGTGCTGCAACAATGGACTGGATGGCACAAGAGCAAGAAAGAGGTATTACCATTACTTCTGCTGCTACCACTTGTGAGTGGAGTTTTCCAACTGAGCAAGGGAAACCATTGCCAGAATCAAAATCATACCACTTTAATATTATTGATACTCCTGGTCACGTTGACTTTACAGTAGAAGTAAACCGTTCTTTACGTGTATTAGATGGTTTAGTTTTCTTGTTTAGTGCTGTTGATGGTGTTGAACCTCAATCTGAAACGAACTGGAGACTTGCAGATCAATACAGAGTTCCAAGAATGGGATTCGTAAACAAGATGGACCGTCAAGGTTCAAACTTCTTGAATGTCTGTGATCAAGTTAAAGACATGTTGAAGTCAAATGCGGTTGCAATCACATTGCCAATTGGAGAAGAGAATGATTTTAAAGGTGTGGTAGACTTAGTAAAAAACCAAGCTATTATATGGCATGACGAAACGTTAGGGGCAACCTTTGACATCGTTCCTATTCCTGCTGATATGGTTGACGAAGTAAAAGAATATCGTTCAAAACTTATAGAAGAGATTGCTACATATGACGAGAATCTGTTAGATAAGTATATGGAAGATGAAAATTCTATTACTGAAGAAGAAATTAACACAGCTTTACGTGCTGCTACTATTGACATGGCTATCATTCCAATGATTGCCGGTTCATCTTTCAAAAACAAAGGTGTTCAGTTCATGCTAGATGCAGTTTGTAAATATTTGCCTTCTCCAATGGATAAAGAAGGTATCGAAGGAATTCACCCTGATGATGCTGATTTATTAGAAGAAGATCAAAAGAAAATTTTACGTCGTCCTGATCCAAAAGAGCCGTTTGCAGCTTTAGCTTTTAAAATTGCAACCGATCCTTATGTTGGACGTTTAGCTTTCTTCCGTGCCTATTCAGGTCGTTTGGATGCAGGTTCATATATTTTGAACACGCGTTCAGGAAACAAAGAACGTATTTCTCGTATCTACCAAATGCATGCCAACAAACAAAATCCTATCGATTTTATTGAAGCTGGAGATATTGGTGCTGCTGTTGGATTTAAAGATATCAAAACTGGAGATACAATGTGTGATGAAAAACACCCTATTGTATTAGAAAGTATGAAATTCCCTGACCCTGTAATTGGTATCGCTATCGAACCAAAAACGAAAGCAGACGTTGATAAAATGGGTATGGCTTTAGCTAAATTAGCTGAAGAAGATCCAACTTTTACAGTGAGAACTGATGAAGCTTCAGGTCAAACGATTATTTCAGGTATGGGTGAGTTACACTTAGACATTCTTGTAGATCGTATGAAACGTGAATTCAAAGTAGAGGTAAACCAAGGTGAACCTCAAGTTGAATACAAGGAAGCATTTACTAAAGTAGCACAACACAGAGAAGTTTACAAAAAACAATCGGGTGGACGTGGTAAGTTTGGTGATATTGTGTTCCGTTTAGGACCTGCTGACGAAGTAGATGGAAAACCATTTGTAGGTCTTCAGTTTGTAAATGAAGTAAAAGGAGGTAACGTTCCTAAAGAATATATTCCTGCCGTTGAAAAAGGTTTCAGAGAAGCTATGAAAACAGGTCCTTTAGCGGGATATGCTGTTGATAGTTTAAAAGTTACTTTGTTAGACGGTTCGTTCCACCCTGTGGATTCAGATGCTCTTTCTTTCGAATTAGCTGCGAAAATGGGTTACAAAGAGGTTGCCAAAGCTGCCGGAGCTGTAATTCTTGAGCCAATTATGAAAATTGAAGTAATTACTCCTGAAGAAAACATGGGTGATATCGTTGGAGATTTAAACCGTCGAAGAGGTCAAGTAAACGACATGGGAGACAGAGCAGGTGCTAAGACTATAAAAGCAAATGTTCCACTTTCTGAAATGTTTGGTTATGTAACTACTCTAAGAACATTGTCTTCTGGTAGAGCAACATCAACCATGGAATTTTCACATTATGAACAAACTCCTTCAAATATTTCTGAAGAGGTTATCAAAAAAGCAAAAGGTAACGCTTAATTTTTAAGAAAATGAGTCAAAAAATCAGAATAAAATTAAAGTCATACGATCACAGTTTGGTTGATAAATCTGCTGAGAAAATCGTTAAAACGGTTAAAAGTACCGGAGCAGTGGTGACAGGCCCAATTCCGTTACCGACCAACAAAAAGATATTTACCGTTCTTCGTTCTCCTCACGTGAACAAGAAGTCTAGAGAGCAGTTTCAGGTAAGTTCATACAAAAGATTATTAGACATTTATAGTTCTTCTTCTAAAACCATCGACGCTCTAATGAAATTGGAGTTGCCAAGTGGTGTTGAAGTTGAAATCAAAGTGTGATAAGAATCAAACTTTTAGTGTAGGGCATTAAGTGCTAAATACTTAATGCCTACTATACTAATCTCAAATTTTAAGTATTATTAATTTATAAATAGTTTTATATGTCTGGGTTAATTGGTAAAAAAATCGGCATGACCAGCATCTTTGACGAGAAAGGGAAAAATATTCCTTGCACCGTAATTGAAGCTGGACCTTGTGTCGTTACCCAAGTCAGAACCAAAGAGGTTGACGGGTATGAAGCGTTTCAACTTGGTTTCGATGACAAAGCAGAAAGAAAAGCTAACAAAGCTGAATCTGGTCACTTTAAAAAGGCCGGTACTACTGCTAAAAGAAAAGTTGTTGAATTCAAGGATTTTGTAAACGAGTATAAGTTAGGTGATTTAGTCACTGTTGATGTATTCAGCGAAGGAGAATTTGTTGATGTAATGGGATCTTCAAAAGGTAAAGGTTTCCAAGGTGTTGTAAAAAGACACGGTTTTGGTGGTGTAGGTCAAGCTACTCACGGTCAACACAACCGTCTCAGAGCTCCTGGTTCTGTAGGTGCATCTTCTTATCCTTCAAGAGTATTCAAAGGGATGAGAATGGCCGGAAGAACTGGTGGTGAAAATGTAACTATTCAAAACCTTAGAGTTTTAAAAGTGGTAGCAGACAAAAACCTTATCCTTATTAAAGGATGTGTGCCTGGTCATAAAAACTCTTATGTAATCATTCAGAAGTAATGGAAGTAAAAGTTTTAGATATCAACGGAAAAGAAACTGGTAGAACTGTGCAATTAGCAGACACCGTTTTCGCAATTGAGCCTAACAAACATGCTGTTTACCTTGATGTGAAACATTATCTTGCCAATCAAAGACAAGGTACACATAAAGCAAAAGAGCGTAATGAAGTAACAGGAAGTACCCGAAAAATTAAAAAACAAAAAGGTACAGGTACGGCTCGTGCAGGAAGTATCAAGAATCCTTTATTCAAAGGTGGTGGTACTGTCTTCGGCCCTAGACCAAGAAGTTATTCATTCAAATTGAATAAAGCTTTAAAAAGATTAGCTAGAAAATCTGCTTTCTCTTTAAAAGCTCAAAATTCAGATTTGATTGTCGTAGAAGATTTTATTTTTGATGCTCCTAGTACTAAGAAATTTATTAGTTTTTTAAGTGCTTTAGGGATTGAAAATAAAAAATCACTAGTAGTGTTGGGTGATACAAATAAAAATGTATATTTGTCGTCACGCAATTTAAAGGCCTCTAAGGTTGTAACCAATTCAGAATTAAGCACTTACGGCGTTTTAAACGCAAATAAATTAGTCTTGTCTGAAGGTTCTATAGAAGGAATTGTGGAAACTTTAAGCAAATAAGAAGTCATGAGTATTATAATTAAACCCATTATAACCGAAAAAATTACCAAGGAAGGTGAATTAACCAACCGGTATGGTTTTGTGGTAGACAAAAGAGCAAACAAAATTGAAATAAGAAAAGCGATTGAAAGTGCTTATGGAGTTTCTATTGTTGCCGTAAATACCATGAATGTGAGACCCAATAGATCTGTAAAGTACACTAAAAGTGGAATGATCAATGCCAAAACAGCAAGCTATAAGAAGGCTGTTGTTCAGGTAAAAGAGGGTGAGACAATTGATTTTTATAACAATATTTAATTAAACAATGTCAGTTAGAAAATTAAAGCCTATTACCCCTGGCCAGCGATTTAGAGTTGTGAATGGTTTTGACGCCATTACAGCTGATAAGCCGGAACGCTCTTTGTTAGCACCGAAAAAAAATTCAGGAGGTAGAAATAGTCAAGGAAAAATGACCATGCGTTATACAGGCGGTGGTCACAAACAAAAGTATCGTATCATAGATTTCAAAAGAACAAAGCATACAATCCCTGCTACTGTTAAATCTATTGAGTATGATCCAAACAGAACCGCGTTCATTGCCTTATTGAGTTATGCAGATGGTTTGAAAACCTATGTAATTGCTCAGAATGGACTTAAAGTTGGACAAACTTTAGTTTCAGGAGATGAAGCTTCTCCAGAAATTGGAAATGCAATGCCACTTAGCAAAATTCCACTTGGAACTGTCATTTCATGTATTGAGTTA
>JBKBOP010000013.1:0-29185 GCA_046293575.1 Flavobacterium sp.
TCAAAAGTTTGATGTACTGGGGGGGGTTGGTGAATACGTCCCGTGATGGGTTCAAAGTTGTGAATGGAAAATGCATATGGATAATTGTAACCGTCATATCCCACGACATCAAAAGGATGAGTAGCATAGACCATATCAAAAATCTCATCGCGTTTTTTAACCTTAATCAGAAAATCACCCGTTTCGTCATGGGTTTCCAATTCTGTGGGGCGACGCAGGTCTCTTTCACAAAACGGAGAATGTTCCAAGAGTTGCCCAAACCAGTTGCGGTAGCGTTTCGGCGTATAAATAGGTCTACGTGATTCCACAATAAACAAACGGTTATCGTCGGTATCGAAATCAATTTTGTAAATAATACCGCGAGGCACTAACAAATAATCTCCATAAGAGAAGCTTAAATTCCCCAAAAGAGTTCTCAAAACACCGGAACCTTTGTGAATAAAAATCAACTCATCAGCATCAGTGTTTTTATAGAAATAGTCCTGTGTTTTGCTTTGTGGAGATGCCAAGGTTATGTGGCAATCATTGTTTGTTAAGACGATTTTGCGACTTTCCAAGTAGTCTTTTTCAGGAGCTACGTCAAACCCATACAACCGATAGGATTGCATATTGTTGGTTTTGGCTATTTTGGGAGCTACTGAATATTGATTTTTAATTTCTTTTACTTGGGTGGGACGATGCACATGATACATATTGGAATACATTCCATCAAAACCCACCGTGCCAAATAATTGTTCGTAATATAACTCCCCATTGGGTTTGCGAAATTGTGTATGTCGCTTATCGGGAATAGCCCCTAATTGATGATAAAAAGGCATGTGATTAAAATTTAGATTAAATAATTTTGAATTGACAAATTGTCTCATTAACAAATTAACCAATCACTCTGGATTGCGTTTTATTAGGAATTGCAAATAAGAAAGGAGGCCTTGCCAAATAACTGTAGTCGAATTCATAACATTAAAGTTATATACAAATATCGTGATTATTTTTGAAGAAATAAGCACTTAAAACCAAAACCCTACACTAATCCAGTTGAAGTGTTGTCTTGTTTCTGGTGACCAACTGTGCTTGAATTCGATGGGACCTATGAGGGTTTCTAATCCATAACCTAAAGCATATCCTGAAAAGTTGGGCCTCTCAAACCATTCATCACCCAGAAAAATATTTTTACCAATATTGGCAAAATTTGCCGCTATATTAAAATGGTTTTTTCGAAAGAATTCCCAATCTAGAGATAGCTCGGATTTTACATAGCTATTTCCGGTCAAGGTTAAAAAGTTGTAACCATAAAAATGTCTAAAATTATTGATCATAGGATACCCATAACCTCCCAAAATAAAATTGAAATAAGGTACCGTTTCTTCACCCGCTGCAAACCCTCCCTCAGATTGAAATTTAAAGGTGAGTTGATCTGCAAAAGTTCTTACCACCGCTCCTTCAGCTTTAAAAATGGTAAACTTGGTAAACAAATCAGAATAATTGGAAGAGTATAAAAACGATTTTACTTCACCTCCAAAAAACCAACCTGTTTTCGGGAAATACTTGTTGTCAAAAGAATCATATTTTAAATAGCCATAAACACTCAAATAATCGCTGTCTTCAAATACAGGCGGAGTATCTTCTAAGGTCTCTGACTTAATTTTTAGATGTTTTAATTCCAATCCGGCTCCCATTAAAAATTTTTGAACAAAAAACGTTTGTAAATACACGCGATTTGTAAAATCTGAAAAATCAATATTTATGGAATTACTTCCCGTAGAGAATAACAGATTACTATTCCTGAAATTAGTGCCAACATTTCTATTAAACTGGTCAAAGGAGGAATTAAAACCAAAACTCCAATAAAACCCATTGTCAATGTAGTAGTCTAAATTATACCTAAAGTTATCTCCAAGTATGGCATCAAATGAAAATACGTCATTCTTAAAAAAGGTCTTTTTTCTGGTGTAGTTTAATAAGATTCCCGTTTTGAATAACTCATCATAATGTACCCCAAATCGTATATAATCTTTTTGAGGATTTTCGGTTACAAACAAACCTAAATCATCCACTTTATTATTGGGAGTGAGGGTGTAGTTTATGGTGCTGAAATCTAGGGAAGCATTGAGGTTTTCCGTCCCTCTTATCAAATCTTGAAAATTAATTTTACTCTTGGGTTTGAATCTCAACTTCCCAATCAAATACGAACGGGTGTAATTTTTTAAATCTGGAGTAGAAATATCTCCAATAGAAAGGGAATCAGTAGTGTAGGTCAAATATTCATTTTTATTCTTGTAATAACCCGTTGAAAGTTTTTGCAAAGTATCCTTAAACATCAGTGCGGCCTCTTCTCCTTTTTCAATTATTTTCTTTCCTTGGTCAAATGAAATTACAGAGAATTCTCCAATATCGGGTTTGATGTAAATATCCGTTAGTTCCCGATTGGTCTGCATTTTTTGGGTCATCTGCACATTGGAAATTTGAACTAATATTTTTGTAGCATCTCTCAACTGATCTCTGCTTTTTAATTCATCTTGAACATCCACACCTATGATGATATCTGCTCCGCGTTTTTTAAGTTCAGTTACTGGATAATTATTGACAACACCACCATCAATTAAGAATCTGCCATCAATCTCAACGGGAGTGTATAAAGTGGGTAATGCCCCACTGGCTAATAAAGCCCGTGGAAGAAATCCATTTTCTAAAACCACTTCTTCTCCGGTTTCAATGTCGGTAGCGATACAGAAAAAAGGAATGGGTAACTGTTTAAAATCAGAAATGGCACGAACGTGATAAGTGAGTCGCGAAATAAGATTGTAATTATAAACTCCCCTTGATAAAGCCATGGGTACTCCTATTCTAAATTTACTAAAAGGTAATGTTAGGGCATACTTTTCGGAGTTATCTTTTTCGTAAAAACTCTTGGAACTTCGGGGGACAAAATCTCTAACGACAGCATCATAGTCGACATCTTTAAATATGCTATCCAATTGATGAGCAGTATAGCCGGAAGCATACAAACCTCCGATGATGGCTCCCATACTCGTACCAGCAATATAATCAATCTTAATCCCAGATTCTTCAATGACTTTTAACACCCCAATATGGGCCAACCCTTTGGCTCCACCACCACTTAGTACAAGTCCAATTTTAGGTTGAACAATAGTATCTTGGGCTTGTGAATGAGATAAGAAAGTAAAACTCATCAAAAATAGAAGACACACTAACCACTTATTCCCTAAGCAGGAGAAAGAATGATATAGCAGCTGTTGCTTTTCCAAGGTTGTGGTTTATTTTGAATAAGTTAGGAGGTAATCTGTCTGTAAAATTCGGAAATTTTTTTGGCTTTTACCTTACCTACCACCGTAGAAATTTCTTCTTCATTAGCTTCTTTGAGTCTTTTGACACTTTTAAAATGCTTAATTAAGGTTTGCATGGTTTTTTCTCCCACACCAGGTATGGTTTCCAAAGAGGTTTGTAAAGCTGATTTGCTCCGCTTATCGCGATGGTGGGTAATCCCAAATCGATGGGCCTCGTTACGCAACTGTTGGATAATCTTAAGGGTTTCTGATTTTTTGTCCAAGTACAATGGCACACTATCCCCAGGATAAAACAATTCCTCCAACCGTTTGGCAATACCAATAATGGCAATGGTTCCTCGCAATCCAAGGGCATCAAGACTTTTGACCGCAGAGGATAATTGTCCTTTCCCTCCGTCAATAATGATAAGCTGTGGCAAGGGTTGTTTCTCTTCTTGCAATCGTTTATAACGACGATACACCACTTCTTCCATCGAAGCAAAATCATTAGGGCCTTCCACAGTTTTGATATTGAAATGACGGTAGTCTTTTTTGCTGGGTTTGCCATCTTTAAAGACCACACAAGCAGCCACAGGATGAGTACCTTGAATGTTGGAATTGTCAAAACACTCAATGTGACGGGGTTCCGCCGAAAGTCGTAAATCCTTCTGCATCTGAGCCATGATGCGGTTGGTATGACGATCGGGATCGGTGATTTGAATTTGTTTTAATTGCTCCAGTCGGTGGTACTTGGCATTGCGTTGGGAGAGTTCGAGTATCTTTTTTTTGTCTCCCAATTGAGGTACGGTTACTTTAATATGTTCTCCTAAGGAGACTTCAAAAGGAACAACTACTTCTTTGGAAAGTAAATGAAAACGCTCGCGTAATTCTACAATGGAAAGTTCTAAAATCTCATCATCGGATTCGTCTAATTTCTTTTTGATTTCCAAGGTATGGGAGCGAATAATCGCTCCATGGGCAATCTGTAAAAAGTTGACAAAAGCAGCCGTTTCATCCGAAACAATGGAAAAAACATCGATATTGGATATTTTGGGGTTTAAAATGGTTGACTTAGCTTGGTAATTTTCCAAAACCTCTATTTTTTCTTTTATTTTTTGGGCTTCTTCAAAATGAAGTGCTTCGGCATACTGCTGCATTAGCGTTTTAAAAGCTTGTAGATTTTGCTTGAAATTGCCCTTGAGGATGTGTCTCACGGCTTCGACTTGTTCTTGATAGGATGCTAAGGTTTCGAGTCCCTCGCAAGCTCCTTTGCAATTTCCAATGTGATATTCCAAACAGACCTTATACTTTCCAGATTCAATTTTGTAAGGCGACAAATCATACTGGCACGTTCGCAACGGATAGAGCTCTTTGATTAAGTCCATCAAGGTGGTCACGGTTTTAAAATTTGTGTAGGGTCCAAAATACTCCGACCCATCTTTAATCATTTTCCGAGTGGGAAAAATACGTGAGAACGGTTCGTTTTTAATACAAATCCACGGATAACTCTTGTCGTCTTTGAGTAGGATGTTGTAGCGTGGCTGCCATTGCTTGATCAAGTTGTTTTCCAACAGTAGAGCGTCGGCTTCGGTGGCAACGACGATATGTCGTATGGTCACAATCTTTTTGACCAATACCGCGGTTTTGTAATACTCGTGAGTTTTGGTAAAATAGGAACTAACCCGTTTTTTGAGGTTCTTGGCCTTACCAACATACAGTATTTTACCCTCTTTGTCATAGTACTGATAGACCCCAGGAGATTCGGGTAAGGATTGCAATTGTAAGGCTAAGGTGGGCTCGGTCATGTTACAAAGGTATAAAGAATCTCGTTGCAAGCCCATTGGAGTTTCACCTGAAATGGGTTACATTTATGGCATAATCCTACCTTATGACGAAAAAGGATCTCAGAGCACAAGCCAAACAATATCGCGAAACCATCACTCCCGTAACTTTGGAAAAAGAAAGTGTTCGAATGGCTAATCAACTGTTGCAACTCCCCCTTTGGAAAAAACAACACTTTCATATTTTTTTCAGTATTGAACGTTTAAAGGAGGTAGATACGGAACCCATACTGGCCTTACTGATGGGGAAAAACAAGACTATTTATATTTCTAAAACCAACTTGGACACTTTTCAAATGACGCCAGTAGTACTAGAGGACACCACCCGAATCGAACTGAACCCGTGGGGCATCCCAGAACCGATCAACGGACAGGAAGTAGACCCCAAAATATTGGACGTGATTTTAGTGCCCATGGTGGGTTTTGACCTTCAAGGCAATCGTGTGGGCTATGGCAAAGGATTCTATGACCGTTTTTTGGAACGCACCCGCCCGGATGCTTTAAAAGTAGGACTGTGTCTGTTTTCTCCTGTTGAAGAAATCACCGACGCTGATGTTTTTGATGTAAGAATGAATGTGGTAGTGACACCGGAGAAGGTTTATTTTTTTCAGTAATGAAAGAGCTTCTGGTTGTTGATTACTGAATATTAGAATCAACTCTTGCATCATTATACGTGTTTATTATGTCTGTTTCTAAACCATTATGAAAAAAATACCTAGCTTACAAAATTAAAAAACGTACATTTTTCTGTACATTTACAAAAAGTTCCCTTATGAAAACAGTGAGTGTTACCGAATTTAGAAAAAACATCAAAAGGTATTTGGATATAGCTCAAGAGGAAAAGTTGATTATCCATAGAGGAAAAGGACCCTCATTTGTGCTCGTTCCTTTGGAGGAAATTGAAGAAGTAACTCTTTTAAATGAAGACCAAAAAAGGGCAATTAATAAGGCCAAAGAGGATATTAAGGAGGGCAAAACATATAATCATGAACAGGCTATAGAAATTCTAAAAGAAAGACATCCCAATTATTTCTAATCATGATGACTATTATCTGGACTCAAGCTGCCATTGATGATATTTCTGAAAATGTAGCATACCTAGAAAAGAAATGGACAAAGAAAGAGGTAGCAAGTTTTTTGAAAAAAGTTCACAATGTATTAGAAAAATTATCTGAGGGTAATATACTATTCAAGCCTACAGAATATAAAAATATTTTCCAGATAGTCATTGTTAAACAAGTTACCCTGTTTTATGAAATTGAAGGGGAAGAATTATACTTATTGAGATTTTGGAATAACTATCAAGACCCTGAGCAGTTGAGTTTTTAAAAACTCAAATTCAATTTTACATTGACATAATTTAAATTATTAACTGTTTAAATCAAGTATTTATTCTGAAATTACATCTTCCTTCAGCTCCATTTTCTCATGAGCAAATGCCTTTTTATTAAAGACAATCAAAATACCCACTCCGGTAGAAATAGCAGTGTCGGCCACATTAAAAATGGCATTAAAAAATTTGAAATAATTCCCGCCAAAAAAAGGCAACCATTCAGGTAAATGTCCTTCCCATAAGGGAAAATAAAGCATATCAACCACTTTTCCATGGAACAACGTGCCGTAAGTTTCCGTAGCAAACATTGTAGCAGGAGCATAATAACTATCATTAAAAATAACCCCATAAAACACTGAGTCTATTATATTCCCTAAGGCTCCGGCAAAAATAAGAGCAATGGCAGTAATCAAATAGCCGGAAGCGTGTTTGCGAACACTATCCCACAACCAATAACCAATCCCAAAAACTGCCAGTATTCGAAACAGGGTTAAAAATAACTTACCATAAGCTCCTGGAATCACTGTGCCCCAAGCCATGCCTTCATTTTCTATAAAATAGATTTGAAACCAAGAGAATACTTCAACTTTCTCTCCCAATATAAAATTCGTTTTGATGTATATTTTTGAAATCTGATCGACCAACAACACCAACACGATCAGCAAAGTAGCTTTCTTGAGAGACATAGATAAAAATTGAGGTGCAAAAATAGCAATATTCCACTCCGTATCAAATTTTTAAGTCGTTTCTATACCAACGAATGCATAATATATTTACATTTGATTTGAAATTGAAAACAGTGCAACTTTCTTATAACCAATTGATAACCATTCATAACATGAAAAAAATTTATTTAAACAGTTTTGTGGTCTTGCTGACACTTTTAGTGTCTTGCAGTCAAGAGGATCGTATGACCGAATTCGCCAACGTAGCGGTGCCCATCTTTAAATCAAAAACAGCACTAAGAGAAAGTGTGGGAGTCACTTCGCCGCAAAGCACCTATTCAGACGGAAAAGTGTATGTAGCCGAAAACATGCTGTTCTATATTGCACAAGAACAAGGCATTCATATTTTTGACAACTCAAATCCTGCTCAACCACAAAATGTTGCTTTTATACAAATGGAAGGTGTTCATGATATTGCTGTAAAAGGAAACTACCTCTATGCAGATAATTTTATGGATTTGTTGGTATTCAATCTTTCCAACCTGCAACAGATTTCATTGGTGCAAACGCTCCAAGATGTGTTGGAGTTTTATCCCCAATTTCCTGCTGAAGCTGATTTTATGGCTTGGGATAGTAACCCTGATGAAGATGATATTATGATAGGTTTCCAAATTGAATCCAGAAAACGACCACGTGGACAAGAACGGATTTGGGCTGACAATGCCTTCGGGGCCTTTGAAAGTCAAAGCGGAGGCAATATAGGCACAGGTGGATCGATGGCTCGTTTTCAAATCAACAGCGATGCATTATATACCGTTGAAAGTTATCGTTTGAATGTCTTTAATATCGCTCAACCAACTCAAGTCTTCTTCGACAAATCCATTTTTATGACCGATTGGATGTGGGGCGGAGAATTTGAAACCCTATTTATGAGAAAAGAATTCCTATTTATTGGTGCCACTACGGGTATGTTTATTATCAATGCCTCTGATGCCTTCAATCCTTATTTTGTTTCCGGATTTTCACATGCCACAGCTTGTGACCCGGTAGTTGTTCATGAAAACACAGCCTACATCACCGTTAGAGGAGGAGCTACTTGTGGAGCCATACAAGACCAAGTAAACGTAATAGACATCACTCAAATAAACAACCCAACACTAACGTCGACCTATCTATTGAACCAACCTTTTGGTTTGGGTATTAAAAATCAAGTACTATACGTATGTGCAAATCAACAATTGCATGTCTTCAATGCTCAAAACCACCAACAATTGGTTCTCGTGAATAGTTATGCAGATGGAGTGACTGATGTCATTCCTTTGGAAAGTCATGTAATTGCTGTGGGGCCTAATAGAGTAGTTCAATACAACTATGGGCCAAATCACACCTTAATTCCAATCAGTACGATTCAATTATAACCAAAAAGAGCGGCCATTTAAGCCGCTCTTTTTAATTTATAAACAACGTTTATCGTTGCATGTTTTTGGCTTCAATGCTCATGGTGGCGTGTGGAACTAATCTCAAACGCTCCTTAGAGATTAATTTACCTGTGACTTTACAAACCCCATAGGTTTTGTTTTCTACTCTGAAAAGAGCGTTCTTTAAGTCTCTAATAAACTTCTCTTGACGAATTGCCAATTGAGAGTTTGCTTCCTTACTCATGGTTTCACTGCCCTCTTCAAATGCTTTAAACGTTGGCGAAGTATCATCGGTTCCGTTGTTCAAATCATTCATATAGGCACTTTTAATTAATTCTAAATCATTTTGGGCTTTTTCGATTTTTTTCAGAATTAATTCCTTAAACTCGGCCAAATCGGCATCTGAGAATCTTGCTATTTCATCGGTCATAATCTTGCTATTTAAGAATTAATAATTTTGTTTTAATGTTGTCAAATTCAATTTCTGTGCCGCCTTTCAATTCCTCTTCAAAAACAAGTGCATCCGTAAGGGTCTCTTCTTGGATATAAGCTGCATAATTTTTAAGAGCAGCTTCCAGTTGTATTTCTTTTTTAAGGTACACTTTAATACGATCGGTAACTTCTAATCCACTGTCCTTTCTTAAATTTTGTATTCTGTTGACCATCTCTCTAGCTATACCTTCTTGCTTGAGTGCATCGGTCAAGGTGATATCTAGTGCTACGGTAATTCCTCGATCGTTTGCCACCAACCAACCTGGAATATCTTGTGATCCAATCTCTACATCATCCAAGGCTAAAATTATGGAATTCCCAGAAATTTCAATACTGTAAAACCCCTGACGTTCAAAGGTTGCAATGTCTTCCTGCGAAAAGGATTGTATCGATTTGGATATCAACCCCATATCTTTTCCAAACTTCGGCCCAAGGGTCTTAAAATTGGGCTTTATTTGCTTCACCAACACCCCAGATGTGTCTTCTAATAATTCAATTTCTTTGACGTTCACCTCGGCTTTTACAAGCTCTGAAATAGCTTCAATTTCGGCTCGCTGAACCTCGTCAAATACCGGTATCATTACCTTTTGCAATGGTTGTCGTACCTTAATCATCTCCTTCTTTCTGAGTGATAATACCAAAGAGGAAATGGTCTGTGCTTTCCCCATTTTCCGCTCTAACGATTTATCAACATAATTGTTAACAAAAACCGGAAAATCGGCCAAATGTACACTTTCAAATTTCTCTGAATGTGTTGTTTGTGTTAAATCTCTATAAAGTTGGTCCATAAAGAAGGGAGCGATGGGAGCACCCAACTTAGAAACCGTCACTAAACAAGTATATAAAGTCTGATAAGCAGCAATTTTATCAGTCCCGTAGTCCCCTTTCCAAAATCTTCTTCTGCATAGTCGCACATACCAGTTGCTCAAATTTTCTTGAACAAAATCAGAAATAGCTCGTGCGGCTTTGGTGGGTTCATAGTCAGCATAAGCCTCATCAACCGTTTGGATTAAGGAATGTAATTCAGAAAGAATCCATCGGTCAATTTCGGGTCTTTCAGAAAGCGGAACTTCTGCTTCTTGATATTTAAAACTGTCTAAATTGGCATACAAAGCAAAAAACGAATACGTGTTATATAGCGTACCGAAAAACTTTCTTTTTACTTCCCCAACACCTTCCAAGTCAAACTTTAAATTGTCCCAAGGATTCGCATTGGCAATAATGTACCAACGCGTAGCATCTGGGCCAAATTCCGTCAAGGTGGTAAAGGGATCTACAGCATTCCCTAACCGTTTGGACATTTTTTGACCGTTTTTATCCAATACCAAGCCATTGGAAACGACATTTTTATAGGAGATTTTGTCAAACACCAAGGTAGAAATGGCGTGCAAGGTATAGAACCAACCACGGGTTTGATCGACACCTTCGGCAATAAAATCGGCTGGATAAGCCAATTTGTTATCGATAAGGTTTTTATTTTCAAAAGGATAATGCCATTGAGCATAAGGCATGGCTCCACTGTCAAACCAAACATCAATCAAATCTGCTTCGCGATGCATGGGTTTGCCTGAGCTGGATACCAAAATAATGGCATCGACTACATTTTTATGGAGGTCTACCAAACTATAGTTTTCCTCACTCATGTTGCCGATTTCAAAACCTTTATAAGGATTTTGAGTCATGAAGCCCGCTACTATGGCTTTTTCTATTTCTTGATAGAGTTCTTCTACAGAACCTATGACTTTCTCTTCAGTGCTGTCCTCTGTTCTCCAAATGGGTAACGGGATTCCCCAGTATCGCGAACGGGAAAGATTCCAATCATTAGCGTTTTTGAGCCAGTTTCCAAATCGTCCTTCACCGGTAGCTTTAGGTTTCCAGTTGATGGTTTCATTCAAATCAAACATGCGGTCTTTGACGTCGGTAATTTTAATAAACCAACTATCTAGTGGATAATACAATACAGGTTTGTCAGTTCTCCAGCAATGTGGGTAACTGTGCACATATTTCTCAACTTTGAAAGCTTTGTTTTCTTCTTTTAAATAAATGGCAATTTCTACATCCACTGATTTTTCAGGAGCTTCACCTTCTAGATAGTATTCATTTTTGACATATTTCCCTGAGATAAAACCAAGACCTTCAATAAATTTCCCTTGAAAATCAACCAATGGAACGGGAACTCCGTCGGCATCCAATACCAACATCGGAGGAACTTCCGGTTGGGCTTCTTTGGCAACTTTGGCGTCATCGGCACCAAAAGTGGGAGCGGTATGCACGATACCAGTACCGTCTTCTGTGGTGACAAAATCACCCGTAATCACTCTAAAAGCATTTTCGGGATGTTGATAGGGCAATACTCCTGGAATTAACTGTTCATATCTAATTTCCGCTAGTTCTGATCCTTTGCAGGTCAAAATAATACGGTAAGGGATTTTCTTGTCGTCTGCTTTATAATTTAGAAATGCGTCATCTTCTTCTATCTCAACATATTTACTAGCGAATTGTTTTCCAATAAGCGGTTTTGCCAATATCACTTTAATAGGTTCAAAAGTGTATTGATTGAAGGTTTCAACTAAAGCATACTCAATTTTCGGCCCCACCGTCAAAGCAGTATTACTCGGTAATGTCCAAGGAGTGGTCGTCCATGCTAAGATGTGAATAGCTCCTTTCCCTTGAAGGAATTCTGGTAAAGAATTGGGTATGGTTTTAAATTGAGCCACCACCGTGGTATCTGACACATCGCGATAAGTGCCTGGTTGGTTGAGTTCGTGCGAACTTAATCCAGTACCTGCTTTTGGAGAATACGGTTGAATGGTGTATCCTTTATAAAGTAATCCTTTGTCATAAATCTGTTTGAGCAACCACCACACCGTTTCCATATATTTGGAGTGATAGGTCACATAGGGGTTGTCCATATCCACCCAGTAGCCCATTTTTTCGGTGAGATCGTTCCACACATCAGTGTATCGCATGACTGTTCGCTTACAAGCTTCATTGTATTCTGCAACTGATATTTTGGTGCCTATATCTTCTTTGGTAATGCCCAATTCCTTTTCGGTACCTAATTCAACGGGAAGTCCATGGGTGTCCCAACCTGCTTTTCGTTTTACTTGAAATCCTTTTTGTGTTTTGTACCGACAAAATATATCCTTAATCGCACGAGCCATTACATGGTGAATACCGGGCAATCCGTTAGCAGAAGGTGGGCCTTCAAAAAATATAAAAGGTGGTTTTCCCTCACGGGTGTCTACACTTTTCTGAAAAATATGTTGTTGCTTCCAACGGGTTAAAACCTCATCGGCTACATTTGGTAAATCAAGGTTTTTATATTCCTTAAACTTCATTTTAAAGGCGTTTTTTTAATCGATTTGCGAAAGTAGTGAATTTTAGATAATCACTTCTAACATTTCTGCTTTTTTTAGGCTAAATCCCTTGAATACTAAGGCTCTGAGAAGTGTTTTTACCGAAAAAGTGTTTTCAATACCTCCAGTGATTTGGGTTTTTTGAAGCCTTCAATATGAAGAGAATAATAATCGAGCAGAATCTCTGTAAGATTTTGTCTTTCCTGATTGCGAAAAACAATTTCAGATTGATAGCGGGAGAACTGCAATAGTTTGGCAAAAAGCGAGGATTCTTCAACATTGAGGCATGTTAACCCCATGCTGCTTGAAAAAAGTCCTTCCACCATTTCAAAATAGGGTTTTTCTGTTTCAGGCTTTGATGGAAAAAAACCCATGTAACGAGTGGCTCTCAATAGAAAAATCAGATGAAAATCGGCAATGGTGTCATGGGTATCTAGCCATCTAATGGAGGTTTCTATAAAGTCGAAAAAGGGGCTGTTTTTTCCTTCCTCTTTAAGGCAATGGAACAATACTTCTGATAAAAAAAACACCACAGAGGTCTTCATAATATCCGTATGAACCGTCTGAAAGGGATAAGAAACTTTAAGTTCTCTAATTTGCTCCAACGTGCCTTTATTTTTATGAAAAGCCACTACATCCAGTAGTGTAAAGGGTTGAAAATAGGCTGCTTTGGTTTTGTTTTTAGCTCCCGTAAAAGCATTAGGAATAAAATAGGTTTTCAACCCATCTGATGCAGTGTAGCATTTAACAATCAGGCTTTTTTCCTGATACTTTAACGTGCTTACGACAATGGCTTTGGTGTTTACAATCAATAGTTTGAGTTGTTGGACTATCTAACAATCATTATTTTTTTAACTTTGGTTTCCAAACCGTCTTCTGTAGAAAGGAAAATCATATACACCCCAGAAGCTACTTTATACTTACCGAAAGCTGTAGTGTCCCATTCAATGGTGCCACCTGGAGCGGTTTGTTCATTTACCAAATTCCCCTCAATATCGGTTATTTTTATATTGGCACGATCAACCAAACCTGTAATTTTGACGGTTCCTGTAAAACCGGGTCGCACTGGATTAGGATACACGACTACATCGTTAAAATTTCTTTTACCATCTGTTGCTGTTCCCTGAAAAGATACCATCCCTCGGTCGGTCACAAAAAAAACTTCGCCAGTGACTCCATTAATATCAATATCTCTAATGGTGTTGCTAGGCAAAGGCGAGTTAGTCTGGTTAAATCTTTGTAAGGTTTGTTGCCCGTTGGGAGATACTTGAAAAACGCCTGCATCTGCAGTGCCAATCCACTTGTTGTTGGCACCATCAACAGCAATTGCGGTGATGTATTGGTCTGCTAGAAGTTCTTGTGCTAAACCATCTTCAACAATGATTATGGGTCTTGAGATCAAATCCCCAGCATTCATAAACCGATCTATACTAGGCATTACGCGTAAACCTCCAACAGAACCTATCCAAAGTTGATTTCTGTTATCTATGGCTAAAGCACGTGTGTCTGTAAAAGGAAATCCTGTTTGGTTTTCTACGGTTACTTTTCTAAAAGTGGGGGTCATGTTTTCATTGAAACCGAATACTCCTTCTCTACTTGAAACAAACCACTTGGTTCCATTTCGATCCACTTGCATTTTGCCATAACTATTCTCTGCTGGGAAATTAGAAAAGTTGGCGATTGAGTAAGACTGCCATTGACCGTTAGCTCTCAGTACTTTCAACGCGTTATCGATTCTGGAATTATTAAACCAAATATTTCCATTTCTATCCATAGCAGAACCGTTAATTCTAATATCTGGATTTAAAGGGTCATACCCTATTGATTCAGGTCCATTGGGCGTATTTTCATTAAAAACCTGTGCTAATCCGTTATTTTCAAACTTTAAAACCCCAGAGTAAAAGGAACTAAAATACACTTGATTTTCATTGTTTGGATTGATGAAAGCTCTAACGATTGACTTAGCGGGAGAGACTTCGCTGTAAGGAATATTCAACCAGCCGTTTTCACTATACTTACTCACCCCATAAGAATCTAAAGGGAAAGGATTGTAAGCTTGAGTATGTTCTCCGAAGACCGCCCAAAGAAAAGAACCCGAAGGAGCTACTTGAATGCCAAATATTTTGTTTTTCGCTGGACCATCAGGAAGAATTTGATTTAGTTTTCCGGGATTTAATGGGCCTGTTTGAAAGACACCATTCCCAGAAGTTCCAATAAATAATTGATTGTTTACAATAGCTACCGAAGTTAATGATAAAGTCGCTTCAGGAAATTGGTTTAAGGAAACATTAATTATAGGTGCAAAATTGGAATTAAATAAAACAGCACGGTTGACACTAGACGCAGCCAAAAAACCATCTCCTGAGAATACATCGGTATTTGTGGCTCCAAAACTGAAAAAAGGGGTAAAGAAATTACCATTGTAGCGATAAATGCTTCCATCTGAATTTAATCCGATGAGTTGATCTTCAAAAACAACTGCTTTTAACCAAGAGCCACCGTCAAAAGTAGACCATAGATTAAAATCAATTAAGTTAGGATTATTCACGTCAGCAGCTCTAATTCCATGAAACTGGGTTACCGCAAAAATTTGATTTTGAAACACCACTGTATTATAAACGTTAATCTGCTGACCTCCGGGACCCATAAAAAAAGTGTCTCCAAAAAGCAAGGTGTTTAGATCCAAAACCACAATACCAAAAGCAGCAGCTATGTAAAGTTTATTTTCAAATTCGTAAAAAGAATTAATTCGCTTTTGATTGGGCGGTATGCCGTCTTTATTAATTACATCAGCAAATCTTCTTACATTATTATCATTTTCATTAATCATAATGATGAGGCCATTCTCATAGCCTACAAAGGTTCTATTAAACTGCTTATTGTGATAAAATGCAGAAATATTTTGACCTGAGAGTCCATCAACCGTATTCACGGTTTTTACATCGTCATTTAATAAATGTTTGGAAAAATATGCGTTTTCCGCTGATGCAAATACTTTGTTTTGACCAACAGATAAAAATCGAACATTGTTATATGAAAAGTAACCCTTCCAAGCTTGACTATAAAGATTTGGTGTAAGCAATGCTATAAAAAACAATAAAAGAAGCCTTGACATAAAAAATAATTGAATTACAAATATAGGCTAAACGATGATTTGTGTGTTATTGATATTCAAAGGTCAAAAAAAAGCTACCTCAAAGGGTAGCTTTTAAAGAATGGTTATAATTTAATCAACTTTAAACCCTTTAAATTCCCCGTCTGAAAGGATAATCGTGTTTCCTGAACTATTGGTAACAGTTACAGAGAAAACTCCCTTTACGAACTCACCAGAAGTGCTTGTAATGTTTAAACTTCCATTGGTGGCAGCATTATTGTCAAATCCCAAAGGATTGGAAGAAAATATAATTTTGTGATTAGCAAAAAAATCGCCTGATACTTCGAAAGATCCAAGCTGAAAGTCAGCAGGAATTAATACAGCTATCTGGGTGTCTCCCGGATTTGAAATGCCTAGTCCATTATTTCCATTTAAGGACAAGGTAGAATTTGTTTCTACAGAGATAATGTCTTTAAACAAATAACTTGTGTCATTTATTTTAAATTTAATAAAGGTTTCTGGGTCGCCATTATCGTCTGAACTACATGATGAGAATCCCAAAACAAGACATAAAAACAATATACCTACCCGTTTATGAATTAATTTCATATTTGTTATTTATAACTAATTAAACGACACCTTGCCCTAACATAGCATCAGCCACTTTAACAAAACCAGCAACATTGGCTCCTTTTACATAATCCACAAAACCATCGCTGTTTTTGCCATATTTTACACAAGATTCATGAATACTTGCCATGATTCCTTTGAGTTTTTCATCTACTTCCTCAGCTGACCAACTTAACCTTAAAGAATTTTGTGACATCTCCAAACCTGAGGTTGACACTCCACCTGCATTAGAGGCTTTACCGGGTGCGAATAAAATCTTTGCCTTCAAAAACACTTCAACAGCTTCTGGAGTTGAGGGCATATTGGCACCTTCAGAGACACAAATACAACCATTTTTCACTAAGGCCTCTGCATCCTCACCATTTAACTCATTTTGTGTTGCACAAGGTAGAGCCACGTCGCATTTCACTTCCCAGGGACGTTTGCCTTCAACAAACTTGGCATTAGGATACTGCTTTACATATTCACTAATTCTGGCTCTTTGTTCGTTTTTGATATACATTACATGTGCCAATTTTTCAGCATCAATACCTTCTGCATCATAAATATAACCAGATGAATCAGATAAAGTCACCACTTTAGCACCAAGTTCGGTGGCTTTTTCACAAGAATATTGAGCTACATTTCCAGAACCTGAAATGGCTACTACTTTTCCTTCAATATTTTGATTGCGAGTATTCAACATACTTTGAGCAAAATACACATTTCCATATCCTGTGGCTTCGGGCCTCATCAGTGAACCGCCGAATGAAATTCCTTTACCAGTGAATACTCCTGTAAAATCATTTTTTAATCTTTTATACTGACCAAACATATAACCCACTTCTCTCCCGCCCACACCAATATCTCCAGCAGGAACATCGGTATCAGGACCAATATGGCGGGTTAACTCAGTCATAAAACTCTGGCAAAAACGCATGATTTCATTGTCTGATTTACCTTTAGGGTCAAAATCAGAACCTCCTTTACCACCTCCCATGGGCAATGTGGTCAACGAATTTTTAAAAGTTTGTTCAAAAGCCAAAAATTTTAAAACACTTAAATTTACCGTTGGATGAAATCGAATACCCCCTTTGTAAGGACCAATGGCAGAGTTCATTTGGATTCTATATCCTCTATTTACTTGAATGTTACCAGCATCATCAACCCATGCTACTCTGAACATGACCACTCTTTCAGGCTCAACCATTCGCTCTAGGAGCATTTTGTTTTGGTATTTTTTATTTTCTTCGATAAAAGGAATAACCGTTTCGGCTACTTCTTTAACCGCCTGAAGAAATTCAGGCTCATTTTGATTTTTTTGGGCTACTGAGGCCACAAAATCATGGATTTTCTGTTCCATAAGATTTCAAATATTTAAGTAATGAAAACGTTTTCGTAAAACGGTGCAAATATACATTTATTAACTATATGTTGATTTTAATTAAACAGAATTATGTTTTAACTAAAACAACTTAATTTACAATTTCAAAACCAATTATGAACTCTTAACGTAAATAAAACAAGTATTTACTCGATTTTTTTCTCATGTGAATATTGTTTTTATATATTTGTCCAAATTTGAATCAATTTTATTCTGATGCTTAGAAAGCTGCGACACACAATTATACTATCGTTATTTGGCATTATTGCTGTATCTGCCCAATTTGGATTTTCCCATGAAATCGGGGCAATTATGGGTCCAGTTGCGTTTCAATCAGACTATGGGGTAAGAGGAGACATGAAAACCAATCTAGGCAATACTGGTTATGGCATCGGAATTATTCATTACATGAATTTTTCATATTCAGCAGAGTGTAATTGCTACAATCAGGAAACTTACTTTAATGATCACTTCAAGGTTAGAAGCGAACTATCTTATAACAAAACTGAATTACAACATTACGGACGGTGGGTGGCACCCAACAAAACTTCTATTGGAGCCGAACAACTTCGTGCGATGAGAGGAAGCACTGCTGTAACCAATATTGGTATGCAATTAGAATACTTTCCACTTAGTATAAGAGAATTTTCTGCAACACCAGGCAAACTAGCTCCATTTGTTAGTTTGGGTGGTCAATTTAGCTACTACAATCCTGAAGCTTATTCAACTTTAGGGCCAGGCCTAGGTCAGCTGCAAACTGTAACCCCAGTAAAATATTTGGATGGTGTAACCAATGATTCTGGCACTACATGGTCCATTGTTGGAAGTATTGGAACACGTTATAAATTAACAGTGTTATCAGATTTAATGATAGACCTGAGATGGCAATATTATTTCTCCAATTGGGTTGATGGTTTAAATCCAAACCCACAAATTTACCGAGAAAACAGAGCCAATGATTGGTTAGTTTGGCTAAATGTTGGTTATATTTATTATTTAGATTAATTTAGAATTTAGAATAAAAAAATCCCTCGAAATGCGGGATTTTTTGTTTGGATGAAGTCCTATCTGAACGCTTGCTCCAGATCGGACAACAAGTCATCGATATCTTCAACTCCCACACTTAATCGAACCAAATCATCTGTAATACCAATTTCCTTTCTTTTTTCCACAGGAATCGAAGCATGTGTCATCAATGCTGGGTGATTGGCTAGAGATTCGACGCCTCCCAAGGATTCTGCTAGAGTAAATACCCTAACCTTCTCTAAAAATTGAATGGCATCCTGCTTATTACCAGAATTAAAAGTAAAAGAAACCATCCCTCCAAACCCATTGATCATTTGTTTTTTAGCAATGGTATAAAAGGGATGATCGGGTAACCCTGGGTAAAAGACTTCTCCAACCAAGGGATGACTACTTAGAAACTCAGCGACTTTTTGTCCGTTTTCACAATGACGTTGCATTCTTAGGTGTAAGGTTTTAATACCTCTCAACACCATATAGCTGTCTTGTGGGCCCAAGGTTCCACCAGTTGCAAATTGATTGAAATGCAATTTTTCGCCCAACTCCACATCTTTGACCACCAAAGCTCCCGCAATCACATCTGAATGACCTCCTAAATATTTAGTAGCTGAATGCATCACGATATCTGCTCCTAAATCTAGAGGCCTTTGTAAATAAGGCGTTGCAAAGGTATTATCAACTGCAAATAATAATTGATGTTTTTGGGTGATTTTAGAAATAGCTGCTATGTCTGCTAGTTTCATCAATGGATTGGTAGGGGTTTCAACCCAAACCAGTTTTGTTTTATCGTTTATAAAAGACTCAAACTTGGCAATTTCATTCATATCTACAAAATGAAATTTGATGCCAAAATCACTGTAGATTCTACTGAACATTCGATACGTTCCGCCATATAAATCATCCATGGCAATAACCTCATCGCCGGGTTTTAATAGTTTTAAAACTGAATCAGTGGCTGCTAACCCAGAAGAAAAGGCAAGGCCTCTAAGCCCGTTTTCAATACTAGCCAAGGCATCTTCTAAAGCTTGACGGGTTGGGTTGGCCGCTCTGCTGTATTCATAATCCCCCACGGGTACTCCCGGAGATTTTTGTGCAAAAGTTGAGGTATTATACACCGGAGGCATCACCGCTCCCGTTGTGGGGTCGTGGTGTTGACCCCCATGAATCACTTTGGTATTGAATTTCATCTGTAAATTTTTAAAGTCACAAAGATACATAGTTGACTTAGAATGAAACTAAAATTATCATCCTTATAACAATAATGATGGCGATTATTGGAAGAATTCAACTGGAAAAAACCTGTTTCGAAACACGATAACTTTTTACCTTTACCAAAAAAACATGAATAAGATTTACCATCTTAAAACCTGCGATACTTGTAAAAGAATTTTAAAATCTATCCCAGAATTACATCGGTTTGAGTTACAAGAAATCAAGGAGCAATCTATAACAGTAAAACAACTTGAAGAGCTTTTTGCTTTATCAGGTTCCTATGAAAAATTATTTAGCAAGCGAGCCAAATTGTATAAAGAAATGGGATTAAAAGAGGAGCAATTAACCGAAGTCGATTTCAAAAGATACATTTTAGAACATTACACCTTTTTAAATCGTCCAGTGATTATTTATAACCAACAAATCTTCATTGGTAATAGTCCCAAAATTCAACAACAATTGTTGGAAGCTTTACAACATGAGTAAACGAAGTTGGGCACTGTTGGCAGCCACGCTGGTTTCCATCATTTACGGGGTTACCTTCACAATTGCCAAAGACGTTATGCCAGAATTCATTGAACCTTTTGGGTTCATTGTATTACGAGTGGGTGGAAGTATGATTTTATTCTGGCTCATCACATTTTGGAACCCAAAAGAAAAAATTGCATTAGTAGACTTTCCCAGAATTCTCGCTGCAGCTTTATTTGGAGTAGCTCTGAACATGCTTACTTTTTTTAAGGGCCTTAGCTACACCTCCCCAATCATGGCAGCCGTTTTGATGGTTACAACGCCTATGTTGGTGCTTATTCTTTCGACAATACTCATCCGAGAAAAGATGAAAAAAAGAAAAATATTAGGCATTTTTATTGGCCTTTTAGGAACCATCGTTTTGATTTTGTATGGAAAATCTGCCATTAATGCTCCAAATGCTGCTTGGGGAAATTTTTTAGTGTTTATCAATGCCGCTTCTTATGCCTTGTATTTGATTTTGGTTAAAAAACTTATGGACAAATACAATGCTTTTACTTTTGTGAAGTGGATTTATACCTTTGGCTTTTTAATGGTACTTCCTTTTGGTTGGAACGAATTTGAAGCCGTTACTTGGGAATTGTTCCCTAATCATATTTGGTGGAAAGTTGTTTTTGTGGTGGTGTTTTCAACCTTTTTGACTTACTTATTGAATTTGGTATCCATGAGAGAATTAAAACCCACAACGGTGGCTGTTTTTATTTATTTACAACCCTTATTCGCAACTGTTTTTGCTATCAGTTTAGGAAAAGACGACTTGGGATGGATAAAATTAGGAGCCGCTGTATTGATTTTTATTGGAGTGTTTCTAGTGACTCAAAAGAAAAAAGAGCCATCAATAAATTAATATCAATCGAAGTTAATCCAAAAGCTTCTTCTGCGACTGTTAACTTTTATTTATCTTTGAATTCAATTTTTTTGATATGATTTTATCCATGACCGGCTTTGGAAAAACTTCCAAGCAACTCCCTAGTAAAAAAGTAACTGTAGAAATTAAATCCCTTAATAGTAAAGGACTCGATTTGAATGTGCGGATGCCTTCCTTATATCGAGAAATGGAACTGGACTTAAGAAACCGCATTGGACAAAAGCTCGAAAGAGGAAAAGTAGACATTTCTATATATGTGGAAGTCACCGGAGAAGAAACCTCTTCTAAAATAAATGTTCCTATCGTAAAGGGTTACATCCAACAAATGCGTGAAGTGATACCCAATGCAGATGCAACAGAATTAATGAAAATGGCCGTTAGAATGCCAGATGCACTTAAAACCGAACGGGACGATATCGACGAAAATGAATGGAATGAAATCTTAAAAGTGGTTGACGAAGCCTTGCAAAACATTCAACAGTTCAGAATTGATGAAGGAGTATCGTTGGAAAAAGAATTCCGTTTAAGAATTGGAAACATTTTGGCTTCCATGCACGAAGCTATTGGTTATGAAGTAGAACGAGTAGAAACGGTAAAAACAAAACTTCGAACCGCTTTGGAAGAACTTCAAACAAACGTAGACGAGAATCGTTTTGAACAGGAATTGATTTTTTATCTCGAAAAATACGATATTACAGAAGAGAAAGTGCGTTTGGAAAACCACCTGAATTATTTTATTGAAACCATAGCTGGAGAAGAAGCCAATGGTAGAAAACTCGGATTCATCACCCAAGAAATTGGAAGAGAAATCAACACCATGGGTTCAAAAGCTAATCATGCAGGGATGCAAAAACTTGTGGTCATGATGAAAGATGAACTTGAAAAAATTAAGGAACAGGTGTTGAATGTATTGTAATGTATTATGAAAAACAATAGTTATGGATTCTTGGTGTTTTTAATTATAATGTTAAGTTCTTGCGGGCCAACTTTAAGGATAATAGCAGGATTTAAAGACCCCAAAGTTGAATCCAGAGAAAGCATCAAACAATACCTTTCTGAAAACAAATTTGAAATTGAAACCTATTTTCTAAAGGTTGAAAACAAAAGAGATTCTACAGAAATTTTCAACCGTTTTCTCTTTGGTTTTAATTCAGATGTCTATTTGTTTAATACCAAAACAGGTGATAAATACTGTTTTTTAGGAACTGAGGAATGCTCAGGAGTTCAAATGCAGGAGGCTTTTAAAAATTTTGATGAAAATTATAGACCATGCACAGACGAAAGTGAACCCAAATTAAAAGATTTTCTAAACATATTAGTTAATCAAAACGGTGAAAAGGTAGAGACAAACTCACTGCCTGAGGCTGAGTTTTATCTATTTCAAACCTGGAACAAATATGTAGAGTCGAAAAAGAGATTCAAAGAAAACCTTGTTTGGCTAGAGGAACTTGGTAAAAACTCAAATAAAATTGAAGTTATCTATGTCAATACTGATTTGCTTGATGATTGGGGATTAGAAAAGGGGAAGTCACTTCCCATAAAGATTAGACGAGACGGCAAAAAGTCTGTAAACATGTATTTTGGTTCATTACCACTAGCAAAACAACACCATGAATAAAGGAAAATTATTGGTTTTTTCGGCACCCTCAGGCTCTGGAAAAACAACTATTGTGAGACACCTACTTGCTCAGCCGGAATTGAATTTGGAGTTTTCCGTTTCCTGTACGACAAGACTTCCTCGTGGCGAAGAAGAAAACGGCAAAGACTATTACTTTATTTCACTTGAAGATTTTAAAAAGCATATCAAAGCAGAAGATTTTGTGGAATGGGAAGAAGTCTATCGGGATAACTTCTACGGCACCTTAAAAAGTGAGGTTGAACGCATCTGGGCTTTAGGTAAACATGTGATTTTTGATATTGATGTGGCGGGCGGACTTAGAATTAAGCGAAAGTTTTCTGAGCAGACCTTGGCCGTTTTTGTTAAGCCTCCTAGCATTGATGAACTGAAAATCAGGTTAAAAAAACGCTCTACCGAAAGCGATGATAAAATAAATATGCGAATTGCTAAGGCCTCGGTGGAACTTGCTACTGCCCCACAATTTGACCAAGTCATTAAGAATTATGATTTAGAGGTGGCCAAGAAGGAGGCGTATGAATTGGTCAAAAATTTCCTAGGGGCGTAACATTTTACGCCCGCATTCGAATTAAAATTCATTTTAATTCAATAAAAAAATAAGAAAATGAACATCGGTCTCTATTTCGGAACTTTTAATCCCATCCACGTGGGGCATTTGATTATTGCCAATCACATGGCTGAATTTTCAGATTTGGATCAGGTGTGGATGGTGGTGACGCCTCATAATCCTCACAAACAGAAAAGCACACTGCTTGACGATTATCATCGTCTGGAAATGGTGCACATAGCAACGAATGACTATCCAAAAATCAGACCCTCAGATATTGAGTTTAAGTTGCCACAGCCCAATTATACAGTTAATACATTGGCACACCTCAACGAAAAATATCCAGAACACAATTTTTCATTGATTATGGGAGAAGACAACCTTAACTCCTTACATAAATGGAAAAACCATGAGGTCATTTTACAATACCACCACATTTACGTTTATCCACGATTAAATAGTGGAGAAATGGACCATCAATTTATCAACCATCCCAAAATTCACCGGATCGGTGCACCAGTGATTGAATTGTCTTCTACTTTTATTCGCGACAGCGTGAAACAACAAAAAAATATAGCACCCATGCTTCCTGAAAAAGTTTGGGAATATATAGACCATAATTTGTTTTATCGATAATCCTTAACACCCCTTTACCGCTTGTTCGTTATTGAGTTTTGTATTTTTGCAAACTAAATACAACCTCAATGAATAATTTTGAACTTTATAATCCCACCCGTTATATCTTCGGTAAAGGACAAATTTCCAAACTAAAAGACCTTATTCCAAGTAAGACAAAAATACTCCTTGCTTATGGTGGGGGAAGTATATTCAAAAATGGCATTTACAATCAAGTCGTTTCAGCTTTGGAAGGGATAGAAATCATTGAATTTGGTGGTATTGAAGCCAATCCAAGATATGAAACACTGCTAAAAGCTGTTGATGTCATAAAAGCCGAAAATATTACCTTCATTTTAGCCGTTGGAGGCGGAAGCGTTATTGACGGTGTAAAATTCATTTCCGGTGCCGTCCATTTTCCAGGAGATGCACTAGATATCCTCAAAAAAAGAATACTTATCAAAGAAACCGATCCGGTTGTACCTTTTGGTACGGTGTTAACGCTTCCAGCCACGGGTAGTGAAATGAATTCTGGGGCTGTCATCACAGTGGAAGCCACACAAGAAAAACTAACGACTGGAGGAGCAGGGCTTTTTCCAAAATTCTCTATTTGTGATCCAACGGTGATTACGTCACTTCCGAAAAGACAACTTCAAAATGGAGTGGTTGATGCCTTTACTCATGTCATGGAACAATATCTGACCTACCGACATGATGCTTTATTGCAAGACCGCATTTCTGAAGCGATACTTAAAACCCTAATCGAAATTGGTCAGGATGTTGTTGAAAAACCAGATGATTATCGTCTTGCGTCCAATTTTATGTGGTGCTGTACGATGGCTTTGAATGGTTTGATTCAAAAAGGAGTTCCTACCGATTGGGCAACCCACATGATTGGTCACGAGCTTACCGCACTCTTTGAAATTGACCATGCGAGAACCTTGGCCTTGATCGCCCCCCAATTATATAAAGTCATGTTTGAAGGCAAAAAAGAAAAACTGGCTCAGTATGGCGAACGCATCTGGAACCTTCACGAAGGCTCTACCGAAGAAAAAGCTCTGAAGGCCATTGAGAAAACAGAAAACTTTTTGCTACAAATGGGAATGCCCGCCCGTCTCAGCGACTGTACACCAGACTATAAAAAAACAGCTGCCATTATTGTAGAACGATTTACCGAACGAGGTTGGAAAGGCTTGGGTGAAAACCAGAAAGTAACCTTAGAAAAGGTGAAAGAGATTGTTGAGATGAGCTATTAATAAATTCTTCAAAGCCATTTCAAATTTTCTTATAATCTTAAAATTAAAAAAGGCGTTTCGGAACAAATTTCCAGAACGCCTTTTATACAAAACACCAAAACAAAATTTAACTAACTCTAACCTGCTTTTGGTTGCCGATTATTATCAATAACGTTGGCGTATTTATATTATTGTTTTGATTATCAAAATTTTAACGTTTACCAAATTCTAACCCTGTCTTCGGGTTTTATATAAAGTTTTTGCTGCTCTGTAATTTGAAACACTTCATAGAAAGTGTCAACATTTTGCAAAGGTACATAGGCACGATACATTCCGGGGGCATGAGGATCTGTTTTTACCAAGTTCTTTATCGCTTCATCTCTGGCTTTGGTTCTCCAAATCGTAGCCCAAGAGATAAAAAAACGTTGCTCAGGTGTAAATCCATCAATCAAACTTGGATCGCCAATTTCTTTTAAGTGAATTCGAAGTCCGTCCAAGGCAGCACTTACTCCTCCTAAATCACCAATATTTTCTCCTAAGGTAAATTTTCCATCTACAAAAATACCGGGAATAGGTTCAAGCTGACTGTATTGATCTGCCAAGAAACCTCCCAATTCAGTAAACATATTTAAATCTTCATCACTCCACCAGTTGACCAAATTACCATCAGCATTATAACGCGAACCGCTATCGTCAAAACCATGGGATATTTCATGACCAATAACGGCTCCAATGCCACCATAATTTACCGCTTCGTCTGCACGATAATCATAAAACGGTGGTTGTAAAATGGCCGCCGGAAATACAATTTCATTATAGGAAGGGTTATAATAGGCATTCACTGTTTGTGGCGACATAAACCATTCCGTTTTATCTACTGGTTTATTGATTTTTTCAAAGTTCTCAGCATTTCTCCATTTAGAAACATTTTTCATGTTGCTGAAATAAGTTCCCCCTTGTTGAGGAGCCACAATAGCTACATCAGAGTAATCCTTCCACTTGTCAGGATACCCAATTTTAACTTGAGATTTTCTAAGTTTTTCAATGGCATTCACCTTGGTGGAACGAGCCATCCATGGCAGGTTGTTGATGCGACTTTCAAATGCTAAAAACACATTGTCAATCATCTTTTTAGCCTTAGCTTTGGCTTCGGGTGGAAATTTTTTCTCCACATACAATTGTCCTAATGCTTCACCCATCGCACTGTTGACGGTTTGCAAAGCACGTTCGTCACGAGGTCTCGGCTTCACAGCTCCGGTCAAGGTTCTGCCATAAAACTCCCAGTTGGCATATTCAATTTCAGTAGACAACATACCAGCGGAACCGTTTAAAAGTGTCCAACGCATATAAGCTTTCCAACTATCTACCTCCTTTTTTTGTAACATTTGATCAAGAGCTACTAAGTAACGAGGCTGAGAAACTATGAGCGTATCTGGAACAGGAAGACCCACGCCTGTCAAATAATTTTTCCAATTGATGGATGGCATTAAACTTTGTAGCTCACTTACCGTCAAGGGGTTATAAGTCTTTCTGCGGTCACGACGTTCTACACGATCCAAACGCGGCAAGGCCATGGCCGTTTCCAAAGCCAAAACCTTTTGGGCATTTTGCTTAGCTTGCTGTGATTTTTCACCTAAATACTGCAACATACGAGCCACATGAGCGACATATTTTTCTCTTTTTTCTTTACTGTCTGCGTCATCAGAAACATAATAATCGCGGTCTGGTAAGCCCAATCGTCCCAATCCAACATTGATAACATTGCGATTGCTGTTTTTGGCATCTGTGCCAACGCTAACTCCAACAAAACCAATACCTCCTTCCGCTTCCATTTCAATAAATAATTTCTGAAGGTCAGCAACTGTTTTTACTTTGTTGATTTTTTCCAAATAAGGTTGTAAGGGCTTTATTCCTTGTTTGTCGCGAGTAATGGTATCCATCACGGAACGATACAAGTTGAGAGCCTTACCTTGGTCTGATGAAGCAGTGTAAGCCGGGTTATTCAAAGCCTCTTTAAGAATGATCTTCATATCATCATCCGTTTTTTGCCGAAGCTCATCAAAGCTTCCCCAACGGGTTCGGTCGGCAGGAATTTCTGTTTGGTCGTACCATGTACCATTCACAAAACGGAAAAAATCATCTCCAGGTTTCACAGAGCGATCCATGTAGTTGAGGTTAATTCCTGGTTTAGATTGATCAGAAGTTTGAGAAACGCCTTGTAAAACAAAGGCAATACAAAGTGAAGCAGTGAAGAGTAAACAAGTCTTTTTCATTGGTTAATAAGTTATTTGGAAAATGTAATACAAACAAATATATTTGATTTGAGTTGCAACTAGTGTTAAATATTTTACAATCCTAGAGTTAGAAGATTGTGAATTGACCTTTATAGCTATTTCAATTCGTATTTTTGCCAAAAAATGCTATGGCATCAGGATTAAAAAAATACCGTTTCTTGATTGGCTTTTTTGTGGTTTTTTCAATTGTGTTTGTAGTGATTGCTTATTCACTTTTAAAACCCATGAAAAGTCTTCCCATTTATCACCCCAGTATGGTCAATCCTGAATTGGTTGATAGTACGGTGCAACACATCAGTAAATATCACACGATTGCCGATTTTGCTTTTACTAATCAAAATGGAGAAATTGTAACCCCCAAAAACTTTGATGGTAAAATATATGTGGCAGATTTTTTCTTTACAACATGTCCCACCATTTGCCCCATCATGCAAGACAATATGGTGTTGCTCCAAGATGCGTTTAAAAATGAGGACCGCTTGATGTTACTTTCTCATACTGTGATGCCAGATATTGATAGTGTCCCGGTATTAAAACAATATGCCTTAGACAAAGGCGTCTTAGACCACAAATGGCATTTAGTTACAGGCGATAAAAGAGACATTTACTACATCGCTCGAAAATCGTATCTGGCTGTTAAAACTGATGATGAAGGAGAACTTTATGATATGGTACATACTGAAAATTTTATTTTGGTAGATGAAAAAAGAAGAGTTCGTGGTTTTTATGATGGCACTTCCTCAGAAGAAGTAGCTAGATTAATCGAAGACATACGATGGCTTCTCACTCAACAAGAAGCAAAATAGTTCCTAAGAAAAACAATTACTAACTTTGTTGAAAACGAAAAATTGGAAACTACTTTAGACAAATTATCCCCTGGTGAAAAAGGAATCATCACTGAATATGACATGAATGAAGTGCCCTTAAAACTCATAGAAATGGGATGTATGGAAGGGAATTCCGTTGAAATGTTACAAATAGCTCCATTTGGGGATCCCTTATACATTCATCTAAACGAATCCTATGTAGCCATAAGGCTAGAAATGGCTCAAATGATTACCGTATTAAAAGCTCCTGTCGAAAAAACATGAAAAACAAATCCTTGAAAATAGCCTTAGTGGGTAACCCCAATACTGGAAAAACTTCACTGTTCAACCAACTTACTGGGCTCCAACAACAAGTGGGAAATTATCCTGGCATTACAGTGGAACGTAAAGTCGGACGATGTAATTTACCCAACGGACAGAAAGCCACCATCATTGACTTGCCAGGAACTTATAGTTTAAACACTCATTCATTGGATGAAAAAGTAGTTTTGGATTTGTTACTTCATCCCAACGATCCAGATTTCCCAGACATGATTGTGGTCGTTAGCGAAGTAGAACACCTCAAGCGAAACTTATTACTTTTTACCCAAATCAAAGACCTTGGACTACCAACTCTTTTGGTCATCAATATGGCTGATGAAATGGAGAAAAAAGGAATTTCTATTGATATCGCCTCATTAGAAGAGCAACTGCATACCAAAGTTGCTTTAATCAGTGCTCGAAAAGGAGAGGGTATTAAGGAACTGAAATCGTTTTTAACCCAGCCCGAGTCACTTTCAATCGAAGCTTGTTTACATGCCTCCGATATAGATTCAGCCTATTTTGCTCAACTCAAAAGCTATTTCCCTGATGTGGAATTGTATAAAGTTTGGCTGGCCGTATCTCAAAACACTTCTTTTGAAGGTGTTTCAAGAGAGGTTG
>JBKBOP010000014.1:0-28340 GCA_046293575.1 Flavobacterium sp.
TAGTTCAACAGTGATACGTTCCAAAGCGGCTTTGGCAATACTTATATTGCGATAAGGATGAAAGGTTACTTTCGCCGCGGCAATGTAACTAAGGGAACAAATGGAAGAACCCAGTTGTAAAATATCATGTTTAAATAAATGATGCGACAATCGAATGAGTGAGTACGCCGAAACTTCCATCGTTTCACAAAACTCATCCTTGGTAACTTCTAATAACGGTTTTACTTCTTTTAACCGAATGGTTTTGTCCATCGCAATGGCGTGAAGAAATCCGTTAAGTTTGATGTTTTTATCGGCCAGTTTTTTGGCAAAATCAGCCACGTTTTCTTCCAATGTGACGTCTAAGATTTCGGTTTGAGCATCACCTAATTCTGCGGCAACGGCTTCTTTAAAATCAGCATAGTTTTTATCTAAAAAGGCAGTAGCTTTTTCAGATAGATTGTTGTGAAATTTAGAAACACCCAGACCAGTGCAAATGACCCGCCCATTGTTTTCAATAATTTTTTTGGCAACATACATCGCTAATGAGTTGGCATCAGCTATTCCTGTAATGAGATAGGTTTGATTTGTAAACATAATTTATTTTTTAAATGGTTACCAACGGTATAAAGCGGTGCCCCAAGTCCATCCTGCACCCACAGCGGCAAAAAGCAACAAATCTCCCTTTTTAAATTCACCATTGCGATGGGTTTCATCTAAAACAATGGGAATGGTGCCGCCGGAAGTATTGGCATAACGATCCATATTGGTCTTTACTTTTTCAAAAGGAAGCCCCACTTGACGTGCTATTTCTTTTAAAATTTTAATACTGGGTTGATGGGGTAGCATAAAAGCTATTTCATCAATGGTAACTTTGTTTTTGGTTAGTATTTCTCGAATATTTTCAGGGACTACTTTAGTAGCCGTAGTGTACACTTCAGGTCCATTCATTTGAAAATAATGCTTCTTATCTGCAACGGTTTGTGCACTTGTGGGCATTTCAGAACCACCAGCGGGCACATTGAAATGTTCTTTTCCTCGACCATCGGTATGCATGATAAAATCGATAAACCCCTTGTCTTCATCGGTTGGAGAAAGCACCATGGCTCCGGCACCATCACCAAAAAAGACAGCATCTCTTCGTTCCCAATCAATGATGTTTGAAAATGTATCGGCTCCAATAACCAATACATTTTTATACATCCCAGTTTTGATAAATTGAACTCCAACGGCAGTGGTAAACAAAGCACCCGAACAAACAGCAGCTACATCAAAAGCTACAGCATTAAATGCCTTCATTTTTTCTTGTACGAAACAAGCACATGAGGGAGCTACACGATCTGGAGTGGTGGTGGCTACAATAATTAAATCGATATCTGCCACGGTTAAGTTGGCATTTTCAACGGCCAAAAGTCCTGCTTTAGAGGCTAAATCACTGGTGGTTTCTCCGGTTGAAATGCGTCGTTCTTTAATTCCTAAATGATTAAATATCCATTCGTCATTGGACCCAATTGCATCAAAAAAATCGTTTTTAACTATATTTTCTGGAGCATATGATCCAGTTCCTTTGATATAAACATTTTGCATGCGAAGTAATTTTGGCAAAGTTCTATAAAATAACTGCCGATACACCTATAAATATGAATTATTGTTCAATTTTTAAGAGATTCCTAATTAGAGTATTTAATCAATTGCATCTTTTTTTAAATTATCATCAAAAGAGGGTTTAAATTTTCATATTCTAGATTTGGGATGTTTAATTCGAGGATTATGTTTTTACATTATATTCAAAAAACCACCAAAAATGATGCGATTTATCATGATTTTAAATCATTCCATCTGAAGTTAGCCCCCAACTTTAGAAGGTAGTGAAGTTGTAAAAATGGAAGAAATCGTTCGTTTGGGTAGCAATAGCAACTTTACCCATATTCATTTGTCCGACGGATCCAAAAAAATGGTCTGTCGTTTTTTGAAACACTTTGATGAAATGTTAGATTTTCCGTTTATGCGAGTACACAAATCACACATCATCAATTTGAATTTTGTGAAATCGTATCACAAATCGTTGGGTGGTTATGTGACGCTTTTTGATGAAACGGAGATTGAGATTTCTGTGAATTATAAGGAGGAGTTTTTGAGGAGGTTTAAATAAATACCATTAAATTAGTATTTTTATTCAAAAAATACTAATTTTGAATAATATAATGGTATTTTTATGATTAACTCCATATCCATAAAAGAAGTCAAAATCCAAATCGGACAGCTTTGTAAGGCCAAAAGAAAAGAGTATAACCTTACCCGAGAACAATTGGCAGATGCTTTGCAAATGTCGAGAGCGACCATTCAAAACATTGAAAGCGGCAAAAATGTAACTTTAGATAATTTACTCAAAATAGCCAATCATTTTCATTTGTTGGAAACTATTTTTGAGGGTGTTCAATCCTTACAGCATTCTTCATCAGATCCACTTTCATTATACTAAACATGGCAACAACACCTTTAATAGCCGTAGATGTTTTTGGAATAGAAATTGGAAAACTGGGGTATGATGCCGACCAAAAGAAATGTTATTTTCAATATAATGCTGAATTTTTAGATTCCGGAAAGTTTTCAAACGTATTACCTTTTATTTTCAAACGCATTAAGCCCGTTCAAGTTTTTACCCAATTTGAAGGCGAAACATTTCGTGGGCTTCCACCTATGATTGCCGATTCGTTACCCGATGTTTTTGGAAATATTATTTTTCAAGAGTGGTTTTCGAGGAAAGAACCCAACAAAAAGATTTCGCCATTGGAGCAATTGACCTATGTTGCCAATCGAGGAATGGGAGCATTGGAATATCGTCCGATTCAAGATTTACCTGAATCAGCGGCTATTGATATCAACGAAATGGTGCAGGTACTTGAAAAAGTGTTGCAATTAAAAGAAGAAACTACTGCCAATGAATTAAATGAGTTAGCTCTGTTTAACATTTTCAAAATTGGAACTTCAGCGGGTGGAGCTCGACCAAAAATTTTAATTGCAGAACATAAAAAAACGGGGCAAATCGTAGCAGGGGATAAACATTTTTCAAATGATTATTTTCATTATTTGGTTAAACTGCATTTGCCTGAACAAGCTCCTTATCATCAGGAAAAGGTGGAATATGCTTATTATTTACTGGCTCAAAAAGCCGGAATTGAAATGATGCCTTCTAAATTGATTGATAACAAACATTTTGCAACCCTTCGCTATGACAGAGAAAAAGGCGGAAAGCAACACGTATTAACTGCTTCCGGTTTAACCGGTTGGGATTTTACAAAACCGGAACAATCCAGTTATGAAAACGTGTTTAAATTGGCTGCTTCTTTAAAGGTGCCACACAAAGATTTGCAACAACTTTTTAAACGTATGGTTTTTAATTTGGTCTTTCAAAATATAGACGACCATTTAAAAAATCACAGTTTTATCTACAATAAAGAGGAGAATAATTGGCATTTAGCTCCGGCTTATGATGTGACGTTTGCTTTAAATCCGCTATTAAATTACACTTCTGTTTCAAGAGCGTTATCCATCAATAACAAACGTCAGAATATCAATTTAAAAGATGTTTTAATGATTGCAGAAGAATATGCGATTAAAAATTCAAAAAGAATTGTTGAAGAAATAGAACAAGTCACTTCGCATTGGCAATTGATTGCAAAAGAAGTAGAAATTTCTGAAAAAATCATAAATAGGATTGAAAATGACTTTGTCAATTTGAGCTGATTTACCCAAACAATTCCCCCACCACATCTTCAATCTTCGCCACCAACTTCACTTGAATCAACGTGTCTTTCAATGAAATTTTATTGTATTTTGAAACAAAAATGGTAGAAAACCCTAATTTCTCAGCTTCCAAAATACGTTGTTCTACGCGGTTCACGGGACGAATTTCTCCGGCTAAACCAACTTCTCCAGCAAAACAAAAATCTTTCCTAACCGGAATATCTTCGTTAGAGGATAAAATAGCGGCAACAACTGCCAAATCAATCGCAGGATCATCCACAGAAATTCCGCCTGTCACATTTAAAAAAACGTCTTTTGCTCCCAAACGGAAACCAGCTCGTTTTTCTAAAACAGCCAAAATCATATTGAGTCGTTTGGCATTGTAACCGGTTGTGCTTCGTTGTGGCGTTCCATAAACAGCGGTGCTGACTAACGCTTGAATTTCAATCATCAACGGTCGCATGCCTTCTAAAGTTGAAGCAATGGCCGTTCCGGAAAGTTCTTCATCTTTATGAGAAATCAGTATTTCCGATGGATTGGCCACTTCTCGCAAACCGGAGCCTTGCATTTCATAAATGCCTATTTCTGCTGTAGAACCAAAACGGTTTTTGAGCGAACGCAGAATTCGGTACACATGATTTCGATCGCCTTCAAATTGTAAAACGGTGTCCACCATGTGTTCCAGAATTTTAGGCCCAGCGATTGTTCCGTCTTTCGTAATGTGACCAATCAAAAGCACAGGAACATTGGTTTCTTTGGCAAATTTGATAAGTTCGGCCGTGCATTCACGAATTTGTGAAATGCTTCCGGCAGTCGATTCAATATAATCGGTATGTAAGGTTTGAATGGAATCAATAATCACAATTTCAGGCTCCATTTCCTGAATTTGTTTGAAGATGTTTTGTGTTTTGGTTTCTGTGAGAATATAACAATTGTCAAAGGTGCTTTCAATACGTTCGGCTCTCATCTTGATTTGTTTCTGGCTTTCTTCACCGGAAACATAAAGGGTTTTATAGGGAAGTTTTAAGGCAATCTGCAACAAAAGCGTACTTTTCCCAATACCGGGTTCGCCGCCCAAAAGCGTTAAAGAACCGGGCACTAGTCCTCCGCCTAGCACTCGGTTGAGTTCACCATCTGTGGTGTTTAACCGAATCTCCTGAGTGGAATCAATATCGCTGATGCGAAGTGGTTTTGGTGCTTTTTTAGTTTCTGAAGATGAAGGTTTCCATCCCGATTTTTCTTCTTTTTGAATGACTTCTTCAACAATAGTATTCCATTGTTTACAATTATGACATTGTCCTTGCCATTTGGAAAATTGGGTGCCGCAATTTTGACAAAAAAAGGAGGTTTTAATCTTGGACATTATTCTTTTCAAATTTTTTCATATCCTCAGCCTTATCAAACATCATATCCTTGTTGAGTTCGGCAATGGGTTCCATCTGAAAAGCTTTCATATACGCTTTCTGAGCTCTTTTAAAATCGCCTTTGCGTTCATACATCTGAGCCATATAATAATCGGCAAGCATAGTTTTTGGGTAATTTTTGTTGGCTAAAACTGACAAAGCATCAAATTCATTCAAATCATTATTCTTTACAATTGCCGCTTCAATGGCTCTAAAATCATTCAATCTAATGGGCATTTTGATGTTTAATGATTTTTCAATGGTTTCATATTTTTGTTTGAGATAATCAACATAACCACTTTCCAATTTTACAATTTTTTCTTGAAATTCCTGTGTAGATATAGGTTGGTAGACCGAGAAAAACTGATATAAGGCACTAGGTATTGCATACAAAACCAATGAATAATGAGAAGCACCCACAAAATCATCGAATTTATAACTCACTGCTGGATTTTTTACTGCTTTAGCAGCTTCATCAAGTTTTTGAATGCGTGCTCTCATTTTTTTGATATCTCCATCAGCCGTTGCATGATAGTAATAAATAGGTTTAGAAATCTTACTTAAACGCTCTGGAAGGTGCGTTTCCATGTCTTTACCTAATTCTGGGCTAAGAGATATATATGCTTCAAACAAAGGTGTTTCTTTATACAGATAGAGGTTGATGAAAGCTGCTGTGGTGTCGTGACCTGCAATCACTTTAAAAGGAGCAATGCGGTAATTTTTTTCAAGCATGGGTACCACTTCCATACTAATAAATTCAAAGAATTTTTCGCCATTGGTGTCAGGTAATCCAGTTTCTCGATCCAACTCACAATCGGTGTAGCGTTCTTCATTTTTGTTTTGAATTACCCCCACAAGAATCACTTCTGGCATATCGTCCCAATAATTGGCATACTCCATGGCTCCGTAAAAAGGGTCAAATAAATAGTCACCATCCAAGAGCAACACTAAAGGATATTTTTTTTTGGTATCAGATTCGTAAGAAGCAGGGAGTGAAATAATGAGTTCTCGTTCAGCTCCTAATTTTTTGGAATTGATTTTTTCATACCGTTTTTGGGAAAACACGGCACAACTCATTAAAAATAGTACTAATAAAATCCTGATTTTCATAGCGATAGTGTTAGGTTGACTGCTATTTTTTTAGCGAAAGCAATATAACAATTATTTGCTTCGGTTTACCAGAGGTAATAATAAAAATGAAAGCGTGCCCAAAACCACAATCATAAGTGTTTGTGCTGACCAAACAATCCAACCGAAAGTATTTCCTGAAGTTTCGGCTACCCCATACAATAAAAGAATTTTGGATATCATAAAAGGATACGCTCCAAAGCCACTATTGGTTAAGGTGATGGCGATACCTCCCACTACAAAAGCGGCAATGACAGCTCCAAAGGGAAGTTCTGAAGTTTCAGGTAAGGCAAAGATAGTAACGTAGAACATTAATACATAACCGATCCAAATGACACAAGAATGTAGTAAAAAAGCTCCTCTTTTTTTCATTTTGGTAATGCTCTTTAAACCTTCCATGAACCCACTAATTTTTTGTTTGAACCAAAGGATTTTTTTATGTTGAGAGGTCTTTAATACCCAAAAAAAAACTATTAAAAATAGGAGCCCAAAAACACCTACGATGAGTAATAAATGTAATGGAATTTTATCTAAGACAAAGGTTTTAACCACGTCAAATTGAAGAACTAGTGCTAGTACAATAAATGAAAGTAGAAAAAGTGAATCAACAACCCTCTCGGCAATAATGGTTCCAAAGCCTTTATCAAATGGAACCTCTTCATATTTTTTAAGAATAAAAGCTCGGCTTACTTCCCCCGAGCGAGGGATAGACATGTTGACAAAATAACTGATGATAACCGCCATGAAGCGATTGGCAAATTTTGTTTGAAAACCCATGGGTTCCAATGTAAACTGCCACCTGTAAGCCCTTGACCACAAGGTAATGATACCAAAAACTAACGAAAGCCAAATGTACTTATAATCAGCTTCGCGAAACTGGGATTTAATTTCTTCAATTTGCTCAGAGGAAAATTGTTGATAGGTGTAAACAATCAGGAAAAGTCCGAGACCAACCGGTAGTATAATTGATAACCATTTGCCGAGTTGTTGTTTCACAGGATCAAGTCAGAGTATTGTCCTTTTCGTTCGGAAACACCAATGAAGGTTTAAAAGATTTAGCCATTTCAAAATCCATAATGCCATAGGAGATAATGATGATAATATCACCTTTTTGAACTTTACGAGCAGCAGGTCCGTTTAAGGTAATTTCACCGCTATTGCGATTCCCTTTAATGACATAGGTTTCAAGACGTTCGCCATTGTTGATGTTGACAATGGAAACTTTTTCGCCTTCAATAATATTAGCAGCTTCCATCAACACTTCATCAATGGTAATACTGCCTATATAGTTTAAATCGGCACCGGTTACGGTGACACGATGAATCTTAGATTTTACTACTTGAACTTGCATGGTGCAAAGGTAATTATTTTAATGAAATCGTATCTATCAATCTAACATTGTCTGCAAAGACAGCAATAAAGGCTCTATAGTTTTTATTGGTTTGCTTTTCATGTGCAGTAATTAAGGTCTTTTCCTCAGCTATTTCAAAATATTCTAAAGAGAATTTGGGATGTTGTTCAAAAGTATCATCAGCCATTTTCTTAAGTGTATCCAATGAAGAGGTGTTGAAATTTTCCTTAACTTTAGAAAGCGTTTCAAAAATAACGGCAGCTTCGTTACGGATTTCGGGTTGAAGTCGCTCATTTCTGGAACTCATAGCCAATCCGTTTTCCTCTCTTAAAATGGGACAAGGAACAATATGAACAGGAAGTTTTTTGAGGTGAGTCAGCTTTTTTATTATTTGCAATTGTTGAAAATCCTTCTCCCCAAAATAGGCCTTGTGAGGTTTGACAATTTCAAATAGTTTGCGAACGACTGTACCCACTCCGTCAAAGTGTCCGGGTCTAAATTTCCCTTCCATTTGAAGCTCTAAACCTTCAAAATTAAAAGTTTCCGAAAAAATATTTTGTCCATAAATATCATCAGTTTCTGGCAAGTAAACAATCGCATTTTGATTGAAAGAAAAGATTAAATCGATATCTTTTTCTGGAGTTTTTGGGTATTTCTGAAGATCTTCTAAATTATTGAATTGTGTTGGATTTACAAAAATACTTACCACTACCAAGTCATTAGCCTCTGCAGCCTTTTTTATTAATGAAAGATGACCAGCATGTAATGCACCCATAGTGGGAACAAATCCAATTTTAAAATGTTTCAAATGAAAAGGATTCAAATGCTCAGTAAGTGATTTTTGATCTTTGAAAATGAGCATGAAATAGACTTTTTGAGTGGATGCAAACATACTATTTTAGTTGATAACTGCACAATTTTTTGTAACTTTGCATGTTTTTTAGAATAACTGATAAACTACAAACTATATGGAGGACAAGAAGATCCTGTTCGTGTCATCGGAAGTCGTGCCTTATCTTGCTGAAAATGAAGTGTCTGTAATGTCTTACGACGTTCCAAAGATGGTGAATGACAAAGGAGGACAAATAAGAATCTTCATGCCGCGTTACGGGAACATAAACGAAAGAAGACATCAACTACATGAAGTGATACGGTTGTCTGGGATGAATTTGGTGGTGAATGATTTAGATATGCCGTTGATTATTAAAGTGGCTTCAATTCCGAAAGAGAGAATTCAAGTGTATTTTATTGATAATGATGAATATTTCAAAAGAAAAGCAACCTTTACGGATGAGGATGGAAAGATGTTTCCAGATAATGACGAGAGAGCCATTTTCTTTGCAAAAGGCGTCGTTGAAACGGTCAAGAAGCTCAATTGGGTGCCCGATATCATCCATGTTCATGGGTGGATGGCGTCTTTGCTTCCTGTTTATTTAAAGCATTTCTACAACAACGAGCCTATTTTTACGGATACTAAAATAATAACATCATTGTATGGCCAGCCTTTTGAAGGAAAACTGAATCAGGAGCTTTTTAATAAGATTGCTTTTGATGAGGTGCCTAAAGAAGCAATTGAAGGGCTAAAAATGCCTGATTTTGAGAATCTTATGAAAGTTGCTGTAGATCATTCTGACGCAGTGATTATTGCTTCTGATAAGCTTTCAGAAAGTTTAACACAATATATTGAAAGTCGTTCTATCCCTTTTTTACCTTTCTGCCTGAAATCTGAGTTTCCTCAAAAGTATACAGATTTCTATAATTCAATCATGTAATTTTTAAGTTTTTATGCATAAGCGATTTTTGTGTTTTTGTGCCGTTTTATTTGGCTTTTATGCCCTTTTAGTATCTTGTGATAAAGATTTTTTAGGCCTCGATTCTGATATTATTGGAAGTGGCAATTATCAATTCTCTCTTTTTAACGATGCTTCTATTAAAGCCTATATGCAAGATTTAGGCCCAGTTCAATCCAATAATATGGATGTTAATCCGCTAGGTATTTACAATCATCCTGTCTTTGGAAAAAACACCGCACATTTTGTTACTCAACTAGAACTTAGTCCTCAAAATTTCAACCCTACTTTTGGAGACAATATTGAGGTAGAAAGTGTATTGTTAACTGTTCCTTATTTTAACAGAAGGGATGCTCAAGGCTCAGACGGTGCGTCAACGTTTGTTTTAGATTCTATTTACGGAGTTGCTGAATCTAAAATGAAATTGAATATCTATGAAAACGGATTTTTTCTTAGAGCATTAAATCCTGGAAGTAATTTTACACAAGCTGAAAGATACTATACCAATCAACAAACGGATTTTGATAATGTTAGATTAGGTGCAGATGCAGAAGGCAATGCTGTTCCTTTTGGTAGTAGACTTAACAACAGTGAAGAATTATCTGAAAATGATGAATTCTTTTTTGACAGAAGTGAAGTTGTCATTGTTGAAAATGAAGGTGAAGACAATGAGACCACGACTCGAAGAGCCCCCGAAATGCGAATTAATCTTAACAATAAGTATTTTGAAAAGAAGATTTTTTCTCCAGCTGGTGCAACTGCCATGACCAACAATAATACTTTTAGAAATTATTTTAGAGGATTGTATTTCAATATCGAGCAAATTCCTGGTGAAGAAGGAGAGTTAGCACTATTAAATTTCAAAAACGGAAGAATCTTTATCACCTATTCTGAAGATAGTGAAGATTCAGAAGGTGTTGTCACTAGAGTGGAGAAATTTTTAGAACTTAATCTTACAGGAAATACGGTAAGTCTTCAAGATTTTACAAATATTAATCCAGTATATCAGAATGCTTTATCAACAACCAACAGTGTTACGGGTGATCCTAAATTATTCTTAAAAGGTGGTGTAGGTTCCTCTGCAATTATTGAGTTGTTTGGGCCAGATTTGGATGGAAATGGAATCGCAGATCAATTAGAAGAAATCAGAAACAACGGATGGATGATTAATGAAGCCAATTTGACTTTTTACATTGATCGCGAAGGTTTAGGAACTACCGAAAAAGAACCAACCAGGGTTATGCTTTATGATTTAAATAATAAAAGACCACTCGTTGATTACTTTTTCGATCAAAGTAGAAATGCAAGTAAGCCTAAGTTTGATAAAGTTGTACATGGAGGAATCATTGAGAAAGACTTAACAGATCAACTAGGTAGAGGTAAAAAGTATAAAATTAGAATTACAAACCACATTAACAATTTAATACGTACAGATTCAACAAATGTAAAACTTGGTTTGGTAGTAACAGAAGATGTGCGAATTTTGTCAAACGCATACAGAAGAAATCCTCAACCTGGGAGTTTTGATCGCGTACCTTTATCCTCAGTAATGAGTCCTTCTGGGACTATATTATTTGGAAACCATCCCATGGTGCCAGAGGATAAAAAATTAAAATTAGAAATTTATTACACCAAACCTAACTAAGTAAAATTATGTGTGGAATTGTAGGTTATCTTGGAAATCGTGAAGCATACTCAATTATTATCAAGGGATTAAAAAGATTAGAGTACCGCGGTTATGATAGTGCAGGAATCATGATGTATAATGGTGGAGATTTAAAAATTTCAAAAACCAAAGGTAAAGTAGCAGATCTAGAGGCTATATCATTAGACCAAAATAATACTGTTGGTTTTTTAGGTATGGGTCACACCCGTTGGGCTACTCACGGTGTTCCAAATGACGTGAATTCTCACCCTCATTTGTCCAACTCAGGCAATTTAGCAATCATTCATAATGGGATTATTGAGAATTATGAGCCTTTAAAAAAGGAATTAACCAAAAGGGGATATATATTTCACTCTGATACAGATACTGAAGTATTGGTGAATCTAATTGAAGATGTGCAAAAAAAGGAAAATGTAAAACTTGGTAAAGCCGTACAAATTGCACTTAACCAAGTAATTGGAGCTTATGCCATTGCTGTTTTTGATGTAAATAAACCAAATGAACTCGTAGTAGCCAGATTGGGAAGTCCCTTAGCAATTGGTATCGGTGAAAATGAATTTTTTATTGCATCTGATGCCTCTCCTTTTATTGAATATACATCAAATGCCATCTATTTAGAAGATGAAGAAATGGCAATTGTTCGATTAAACAAGCCCTTGAAAGTCAGAAAAATCAAAGATGACACGTTGGTTGACCCTTACATTCAGGAATTGAAAATGAATCTAGAGCAAATTGAAAAGGGAGGATACGACCATTTCATGCTTAAAGAAATTTACGAACAGCCGAATGTAATTAAAGATACCTACAGAGGGAGACTGCTTTCCTCAAAAGGAATTATTCGAATGGCAGGTGTTGAAGACAATCTCGAAAAATTCATCAATGCCAAAAGAATTGTCATTGTGGCATGCGGAACTTCATGGCACGCGGGTTTGGTAGCTGAATATATTATTGAAGAATTTACCAGGATACCCGTTGAAGTTGAATATGCCTCAGAATTTAGATACAGAAACCCAATCATTGGTCAAGGGGATGTAGTGATTGCTATTTCTCAATCAGGAGAAACGGCAGATACACTTGCTGCCATTAAATTGGCAAAAGAAAAAGGTGCCTTTGTTTTTGGGGTGTGTAATGTCGTGGGTTCTTCCATTTCAAGAGAGACACATGCAGGTGCTTACACTCATGCAGGACCAGAGATTGGGGTAGCATCCACCAAAGCTTTTACCACTCAAATTACTGTTCTTACCTTGATTGCATTACGTATAGCTAAAGCAAAGGGCACTATGAATAATTCTGATTATCATCGTTATCTAATGGAATTAGAGATGATTCCAGAAAAAGTGGAAGAAGCTCTTAAGACTAATGACGTATCAAAACAAATTGCAGCAATTTACAAAGATGCTACCAATTGCCTTTATCTAGGTAGAGGTTATAATTTTCCGGTAGCACTTGAAGGAGCCTTAAAGCTAAAAGAAATATCTTATATACATGCTGAAGGCTATCCTGCAGCAGAAATGAAGCATGGTCCCATTGCGTTAATTGACGAGCAAATGCCTGTAGTTGTTATTGCCCCAAAACAGGGTCACTATGATAAAGTAGTGAGCAACATTCAAGAAATCAAATCCAGAAGCGGAAAAATTATTGCGGTGGTTACCAAAGGAGATGTACAAGTCAAAAACTTAGCAGACCATGTCATCGAAATTCCCGAAACATCCGATGCGTTATCACCTTTATTGACAACAATTCCATTGCAATTATTATCCTATCATATTGCCGTGATGAGAAATTGTAATGTTGACCAACCACGAAACTTAGCAAAGTCTGTCACTGTGGAATAATCAAAAAAACAGTGTTGAAATTCATAAAAGCGAGATTTTTTCTCGCTTTTTTTAGTTATATCAAAATTATTTGTATTTTGGTAGCATTAACTAAACAAATTTCTAACCTTATGAAAATGTACACATTTATTCTGATGTTGTTTTTTGGCGGGCTAACTTACGCACAAACAACAATTTCGGGCTCAGTGGTAGATGACTCAAATCAACCAATTCCTGGAGCAAACGTCAAAATTGTGGGCGAGTCCATTGGAACTGTAACAGATTTTGACGGGAATTTTATCCTGAATACCCAAAAGGCTGCCCCGTTTACCTTGGAGGTCTCGTTACTTGGATTTTCTACCAAAAAAGTAGAAATAAGCAGTAACAATCAAAAAGTAAATGTGGTATTGAATGAAGAAGAAACCCGATTAAATGAAATCGTGATTTCTGCTTCCAGAACACCGGAAAGATTGTTGGAATCTCCGGTAACCGTTGAGCGAATGAGTCTCAAAGAAATTAAAAACACTTCTTCCACCACCTTTTATGAAGGTTTGGAAAACTTAAAAGAAGTACACTTCAACACCAGTAGTTTTAACTTCAAGTCTATCAATACTAGAGGTTTTGCAACGGTTGCCAACACGCGATTTATGCAGCTTGTAGACGGAATGGACAATTCTTCACCGGCACTTAACTTTGTGTTAGGAAACTTAATTGGACTCTCAGATTTAGATGTTCATAGTGTGGAATTACTTCCTGGAGCTTCCTCTGCACTATACGGTGCAAATGCCTTCAACGGTATTCTTTTCATGAACAGTAAAAGCCCCTTCGACTTTGAAGGCATCAGTGCCTATGTAAAAAGAGGTATTACCAATCATGAAATTGCCGGTACCAATGAGTTTTTTGACTGGGGCGTTAGAGCTGCCAAAAAATTCACACCACATTTTGCAGCCAAAGCAAATGTTACTTACATGAGAGCCACCGAATGGATTCCAGCAGACTTTAGAGATGTCAATGGCGGAGCTGTGGGTCACGAAAACAATAAAAATTATGACGGTTTAAACGTGTATGGTGATGAGGTAACTACCAACATTCGTGCAGTAGGTCAAAGTTTAGCAAACATGGGTTTAATTCCTGCTGGAGCAGTAAATCTTTTACCTAACGAAAATGTATCACGTACAGGTTATAATGAACAAGATATGAGCGATAATGAAATCAGAAGTGTTAAAGCTGACTTTTCATTGCATTTTAAACCCTGGAAAGACAGAGACTTTGAAATCATCGGTCAACACAAAGTGGGTCTTGGGAATACCGTTTATCAAGGGGCGAACCGTTACGCTTTGAGAAACTTTATCATGCAACAATCTCGAATTGAAATTAAAGACAAGAATTTCTTTTTACGTGGATATGTTTCTACTGAGAATGCAGGAGATTCTTATGACATGAGGTTTGCAGCTTGGAATGTTAATCGTCAGTGGAAGCAGGATTCCAACTGGTTTGGTGAATATGCTGGAGCTTTTATTCAACAAATGTTGGGTGGAAATACTGCCGATCAAGCTCATCAAGTGGCTAGAGGTGTAGCAGATACCGGTCGTTTTATCCCTGGATCTCCAGAATTTAATAATGCCTTAGCCACTGTTCGACAAAGTTCAGACTTAAGACAAGGTGCTCGGTTTGAAGACCAATCACAAATATGGCATTCAGACTTTAATTATAATTTCAGAGATTTAGTTGATTTTGCTGAAATTCAAGTGGGGGGTTCCTATAGAACTTATGTGTTAAATTCCAACGGTACGATTTTTACGGATTTTGACGGAAAAATAAAGTATGATGAGTATGGGTTGTATACTCAGGTTCAAAAGAAATTTATGGAAGACCGTCTAAAATTTACAGGGTCTATTCGTTATGATAAGTCTGAATTATTTGATGGTCAGTTTTCACCAAGAGTATCGTTAGTGTATTCAGCTGGAGAACGTAAAAATCACAACTTTAGAGCGTCTTTCCAAACAGGTTTTAGAAACCCAACTACTCAGGATTTATTTATTGGTTTAAACCTAGGGCCTTTCGCATTAGTTGGTTCTGCTGAATCCAACTTAGATCGCTATGTAGAAACGTGGTCTGTGGGAGATCAAAACTTTCCGTTGAGTGCTGCTGGTGCCGCATTAATTGGTTCAAATCAATTGAATGTAACAGCAAGGGATGCCTATACTAATTCTTATTCAATTCCGTCTGTAACTGCTTTTGCAGCTTCTGGAAACCCAGCTTTGTTGGAAGTTGCCAACGTAGATGTAGTTAGACCAGAACAAGTAAAAGCTTTTGAACTTGGTTACAAAGGGGTCCTTGAAAATGGAATCGCTATAGATATCAACGGTTACTTTAATATGTACACGGATTTCTTGAGTACGTCAAGAGTTATAACGCCTCTTTATGGTAAAGTGGGTACAGATTTTTCTAATCCAGAAGTTCAATTAGGACTTGCAGCTTTGGCTAATGGTGATAGAAGGGTTTTTCAAGTATATTCAAATTCTGCTGTGGACATCAATTCATGGGGAGCTGGTATCGGTTTATCTAAAAAAGTGTATAAAGATTTTGAAGTGGGAGCTAATTATAACTATGCTGGTTTCGACTTTGATCAAGCAAAAGACCCAACTTTTATTGCTGGATTTAACACGCCTGAGCACAGAGCTAAGGTATTTCTTGGAAATGACAAAGTATTTAAAAATTTTGGTTTCATGATCAACGGAAGATGGTGGTCAGAATATGAGTGGCAGTCTTCGTTTGCAGATGGAACCATTCCATCCACTTTTGTGTTAGATGCTCAAGTAACGTATGCCATTCCTAGTCTAAAATCTGTCGTTAAAGTTTCTGGTTCTAACATCGGACAGAACGATTATCTTCAAGTAATTGGTGCTGGTAGAATCGGGCAAATTTATATGTTGACATTAACCGTTAATCCTTAACGAAAAAAAATGAATATGAAAAATAATTTCAAATGGTTACTTTTTGCCTCATTGGCAATTGTAGCGTGTAGCGAAGAAGTGGAAGAAAAGGTAGTTGCAGAAGACCCTATAACTGCGGGAAGTGCCAATTTTGCTACCTATGTAGCTTTAGGAAATTCATTAACAGCGGGTTTCTCTGATAACGCGTTGTTTATTAAAGGACAGGAAAATTCATTTCCAAATCTATTAGCTGCTGAGTTTGCTAAAGCTGGTGGCGGTGATTTTAAACTTCCTTTAATGTCAGACAACCTTGGAGGTTTTCAATCAAGTGGTGTTCAAGTGCCTGGTTTTGCAACGAGACTATTTTTTAATGGCTCTGCACCTCAAAATGTACCAGGTGTTTCTACCACTGATATTAGTGCTTCCATTGCAGCCCAAGGTCCGTATAACAATTTAGGAGTTCCTGGAGCCAAGAGTTTCCATCTAGGTATTGCCGGTTATGGGTCTTTGAATCCCTATTTTGGTAGATTTGCTACTAATGCAACTGCAACAGTAGTAGGTGATGCCATGGCTCAAAATCCAACCTTCTTTTCACTGTGGATTGGAAATAATGATGTGTTGGCCTACGCAACCTCAGGTGGAGTAGGTGTGGATCAAACCGGGAATCCAAACCCTGCAACGTATGGAGGTAATGACATTACTGATCCAACAGCCTTTGCAGGTATCTATAATCAATTAATCAATACTTTAGTTTCAGGGGGTGCCAAAGGAGTCGTAGCCAATATTCCTAATGTTGCAAGCGTTCCTTATTTTACAACTGTTCCTTTTAATCCTGTACCTCTTGATGCAGCAACCGCTGGAGCATTGAATGCACAATTAATTGGACCTTTAAAACAAATTTTAACAGCACTTGGTCAAGGGGACCGTTTGCAGTTTTTGGCAGCAGGAACCAATAACCCATTATTGATAACCGATGAAGGGTTGGCCGATTTAGGACCTCAAATTACTGCTATTGCAGCGGGTAGTGGTGATCCTGTCCTAGAGGCTTTGTCAGGCTTTTTAGGAACTACTTATGGGAGAGCCCGTCACGCCACAGCGAGTGATTTAGTTTGTTTACCAACCAGTAGTATCATTGGACAAGGTACAGCTCCCGGACCAGCACCTTTCAACACATGGGCAGTTACTTATCCACTACAAGATCAACATGTATTGGTGCCTGTTGAACAAACCGCTATTGCAAATGCTACTGTAGCCTATAACAATGCCATTAGAGCAGCTGCTGAAGCCAATGGTCTTGCTTTTGTGGATGCGAATGCCATTTTAACCCAAATTGCTTCTGGAGGTTACAGTTCAGGAGGTTTTACGTTTAAATCAGATTTTATATTTGGAAATACATTTTCATTAGATGGGGTGCATTTATCTCCAAGAGCCAATGCATTGGTCGCTAATAAAATGATGGAAGCCATAAATGCTACCTATGGATCAAATTTTAGACCTATTAGATTAAGTGCTTATCCTGTTTTGTATAGCCTTAACTTGCCATAAAGTTTTAAAAAACAAATGAAAAGGCTCTCTATTCAGAGGGTCTTTTTTTTACAAATACATCAAGAAACAGGTGTTTTTAAATAACTATAATTGCTTTTTATCAAAGGTTTTTAGGGTTCTTGAAAAATAATTCAATTGTCACTCAAAAAAATAGTTTTTAAAGGTTGATTTTAAATGTATAAAAATTATCTTTGCACACTGAAAATCGAAGGTGATTTCACGTTCGTAATTAGCTATTAAATAAATACATAAGAAATGTCAATAATTACAGGAAAAGTAGCCCAAATCATCGGTCCGGTTGTAGATGTGGTATTTAATACCAAAGAAGCCGAACTTCCGAAAATTTATGATTCATTGGAAATTAATCGTGCAGATGGCACTAAATTGGTGTTAGAAGTACAGTCTCATATTGGTGAGGATGTAGTGAGAACCATTTCAATGGATTCAACAGATGGTTTGGCAAGAGGTGTTGAGGTGGTAGCCACTGGTGCTCCTATACAAATGCCCATCGGTCCGGATATTTACGGAAGACTTTTTAATGTAATTGGTGATGCTATTGACGGTTTAGGAGATTTACCAAAAGCAGGAGAGGATGGAACTTCTATTCACCGTGCTGCACCAAGATTTGAAGATTTATCAACTTCAACCGAAGTACTTTTCACAGGTATTAAGGTAATTGACTTGATTGAACCATACGCTAAAGGTGGTAAAATTGGTCTGTTTGGTGGTGCTGGTGTGGGTAAAACCGTATTGATTCAAGAATTGATTAACAATATTGCCAAAGGCCACGGTGGTCTTTCAGTATTTGCTGGAGTAGGTGAAAGAACCCGTGAGGGAAATGACTTACTTCGTGAGATGTTGGAATCAGGCATTATAAAATATGGTGATGATTTTATGCATTCCATGGAAGAAGGTGGATGGGATTTGTCTAAAGTTGACAAACCTGGGATGCGTGACTCAAAAGCAACTTTCGTGTTCGGACAGATGAATGAACCTCCAGGAGCTCGTGCTCGAGTTGCATTATCTGGACTTTCTATAGCAGAGTATTTCCGTGATGGAGCTGGTTCAGACCAAGGAAAAGACGTACTTTTCTTTGTTGACAACATTTTCCGTTTTACGCAAGCAGGTTCGGAAGTGTCTGCACTTTTAGGTCGTATGCCCTCAGCGGTAGGTTACCAACCAACATTAGCCACCGAAATGGGTGCGATGCAAGAGAGAATTACCTCTACCAAAAAAGGTTCTATTACCTCTGTGCAAGCGGTATATGTTCCTGCGGATGACTTAACCGATCCTGCACCAGCAACTACCTTTGCTCACTTAGATGCTACTACAGTATTGTCTCGTAAAATTGCTGAGTTAGGAATTTATCCAGCGGTGGATCCATTGGATTCAACTTCTCGAATTTTGACTCCTGAGATTTTGGGTGACGAGCATTATAATTGTGCTCAAAAAGTGAAGGAAATTTTACAAAGATACAAGCAACTTCAAGATATTATCGCCATCCTTGGTATGGAAGAACTTTCAGAAGAGGACAAATTGGTGGTATCACGTGCACGTAGGGTACAACGTTTCCTTTCTCAGCCTTTCCACGTAGCTGAGCAATTCACAGGTATTCCGGGAGTATTAGTGGATATTAAAGAAACTATCAAAGGATTCAACATGATTATGGATGGTGAATTAGACCACCTGCCAGAAGCCGCCTTCAACCTAAAAGGAAGTATTGAAGACGCTATTGAAGCCGGAGAAAAAATGTTAGCAGAAGCATAATAAAGCTGGAAGCTGGAAGCTAGAAGTAACACTCTTCATCTTCCATCTTTCATCTTCCATCTTCCAACTCAAAAAATATGATTTTAGAAATAATATCTCCAGAGGCTGTTTTATTCAAAGGCGAAGTAATTTCAGTAACCGTTCCTGGAATTAATGGAGAATTTCAAATGCTGAACAATCACGCCGCTATTGTTTCTGCCTTAGGAAAAGGTAGCGTTAAATTTGAAGGCAAAAACATTGAACTTTCCAAAAATGTTCAAAACAAATTTACACTTGAAAATAATAAATATAAATTATCAATCAATTCTGGAACTTTAGAATTAAAAAATAACAAAGCTATTGTTTTAGTTGATTAATACAACCTCTAAATTATTTATAAAGTCACCCTGTTGAGGTGACTTTTTTTATGGAATCGCCCTTGATTACCTACCTTTGCAACTATGAAATCTTTTCCAGAATCATTGCTCAATAAATTAAAAAAACGACAGCTATCAAATGCTTTAAGGAATTTGTCTGGGGTAACTTCTGGAGTTGATTTTTCATCAAATGATTATCTCGGCTTTGCAAAAAACGAGATACTTTTTGACGAAGTTCATGAGTTGTTAATTCAAAAAGGCATCAAACAAAATGGAGCCACTGGTTCCAGATTGCTTTCAGGAAATCACGCTCTTTACCAACAAACCGAATCCTATATTGCCTCTTTTCATCAAGTGGAATCAGCCCTAATTTTCAATTCAGGATATGATGCCAATATTGGGTTCTTTAGTTCAGTTCCTCAACGAAATGATATTGTTCTTTATGATGAAATGTGTCACGCTTCTATCCGTGATGGCATCCAAATGGGCTTGGCCAAGTCTTTTAAATTCAAACACAATGATGTGTCTGATTTAGAAAATGTACTGTCCCGAACTATTACGAATTCTAATCCGAATGCTGTGTATATCGTCACCGAAAGTGTTTTTTCTATGGATGGAGACACACCGGACTTAAAAAAGCTCGTTGAAATGTCTCTGAAGTATAAAGCTTATGTAGTTGTTGACGAAGCACATGCCCTAGGAGTATTTGGCGAAAATGGATGTGGTCTAGTGCAACAATATGGATTACAAGATCATGTTTTTGCTAGAATCGTCACTTTCGGGAAGGCTTTAGGGATTCATGGAGCTGCTATTTTGGGAAGTAAACATCTGAATCAATACCTGATTAATTTTACCCGAAGTTTTGTGTATACCACAGGCTTATCACCTCACGCTGTTGCTTCAATTTATGTTGCCTATCAATACTTGTCTAAGTGTGAAGAAGAAAGGCAGCGGTTGTTTGAAAATATTAACTATTTCAGAAATAATGTACCATTGAATTTACAAAATCAATCTTCCTTTTCACCTATTCAAAGCATCATCATCTCAGGAAATAATCAAGTAAAATCAACTGCTGAAATTTTGCAAAAGAATGGAATCGAAGTAAAACCAATTTTATCTCCAACAGTACCAAAAGGGCAAGAAAGATTGAGATTTTGTTTGCATAGTTATAATACAAAACAAGAGATTTTAAAAGTTTTAAATCTTTTGAAAAATGTAACCACAGATGGTACAGATGAAATGGATTTTCACAGAAAATAGTTTGTTGAATCTCAATTGATTTTCAAGGATTAATAATTTTAAAAACAAAATATGATTACGGAATACTTACATAAAGATTTAACCGATAAAATCATCAAGATATTTTATGATGTTTATAATGAAATAGGATATGGATTTTTGGAGAAAGTTTACCACAATGCTATGTTTTATGAACTTTGGAGTAAAGGTCTTATTGTTGATTCACAAAAGAAAATAGATGTCTTTTTTAAATCTCAATTAGTGGGTGAGTATTATGCTGATCTTGTGGTGGAAAACAAAGTTATTTTAGAGTTAAAAACAGTCGAATATATATCTAATGTGCATATGGCCCAAGCTATGAACTATCTAAAAGCAACAAATATTGAAATCGCTTTACTTTTGAATTTTGGTGTTCAACCTCAAATTAAAAGAGTTATCTACACCAATGACAGAAAGTAATTTCAGGGGTAAATAATTTTAAGAGGCTATACACAAATAATCAGTGTCAATCATTTTAATCAGTGATATCTGTGGCTAGAATAGAAAAAGAAAAGGTTATGTGTTAAAATGTATCTCAAAAAATCAGTGTCAATTAGTCAAATCAGTAACATCTGTGGCTAAATAAAATAAAAATGAAAAGTAAAAATATTTTTGTTACCGGTATTGGAACTGATGTTGGAAAAACCATCACCTCTGCCATCATTACAGAGGCATTGCAAGCCGACTATTGGAAGCCTATTCAAGCTGGGGATTTGGATAATACCGATAGCATGAAAGTTAAAAAGTTGGTTGAAAATAAAAAGTCTAAATTCTTTTCTCCAATGTATGAACTTAATACTCCTGCCAGCCCTCATTATGCAGCTGCTATCGATGGAATAAGTATTGAACATAGTAAAATGATCAGACCCAAAACCAAAAACCATCTTGTCATTGAAGGAGCTGGAGGATTATTTGTCCCTCTAAACGATACACAAACAGTCATGGATCTCATTATGCCGGATGATTTTGTGATTGTTGTGAGTCGTCATTACCTTGGGAGCATCAATCATTCCTTATTAACTATTAAAGCTTTAAAAGCAGCGGGAATAAACCATTTGGGAATCGTTTTTTCTGGAGATGCTTATCCATCTTCAGAAGATATCATTATGAAAATGACTCAAGTCCAGATGTTGGGAAGAATTGATGATGAACCCTATTTTGATGAGAGAGTTGTTCAAGAATATGCCGAAATATTCAAACCTGAGTTACAACGACTGCTTAACCTTTAACCATGACACTTTCAGAAAAAGATCAAATCTATCATTGGCATCCCTACACCCAACACAAAACCACGGGCTTACTTCCAGCTATTGTGAAAGGTAAAGGAGCTTTACTTTGGGATGAGAACGGAAAGGAATACATCGACGGTATTGCTTCTTGGTGGGTGAATCCTTTTGGTCATTCTAATCCCGTTTTAGCGGAAGCGATTTACAAACAACTAACCACTCTCGAACACGTCTTGTTTGGAGGGTTTACGCATGCACCAGCAGTAGAGTTGGCCGAAAAATTATTCGAAATACTACCTAAGAATCAAAAGAAAATCTTTTACTCTGATAACGGTTCCACAGCGGTTGAGGTTGCTTTAAAAGCAGCGTTACAATATTTTCATAACAAAGGAGAACCTCGTACTGGAATTATTGCCTTTGAAAACGCTTTTCATGGAGACACCTTTGGAGCTATGGTCGCGAGTGGCATTAGTTTTTTTACCCAAGCATTTCCAAATCAGTTTCCAAAGGTTAGTAGAATAGCGGTGCCGGTGGTTGGTCAAGAGCAATTGGCTTTAGAACAACTGGAACAACTTTTAAAAACAAATCATTTTGCGGCTTTTATTTATGAGCCATTGGTGCAAGGAGCTGCAGGTATGGTGATGTATGAAGCCTCCGTTCTAGATAAGATGATAACCCTTTGTAGAAAATACGGTGTGCTCACCATTGCCGATGAAGTGATGACTGGTTTTGGAAAAACAGGAACCACTTTTGCTTCTGAACAAGTACAGCAACAGCCAGATATGATGTGTCTGTCTAAAGCTTTAACGGGGGGAGCGATTCCTATGGCCATAACCACTTTTACACAAGACATTTTTGATGCTTTTTGGAGTGAGGATGTGAACAAAGCCCTGTTTCATGGACACACATTCACCGCCAACCCAACGGGTTGTGCAGCAGCTTTGGCCTCTTTGAGATTGTTACAAACTGATGAAATGCAAAATAACATAGATCGCATTCATCAAAAGCATTCAGCCTTTCAACAGCAGTTGGAGGTACATTCAAAAGCGACAAATGTTAGGGTCAAGGGTGTCATTATTGCCTTTGAAGTCCAAGTGGATGGAAATCACGATTACTATGGTTCGTTACGAAATCAACTTTACGATTTTTTCATCGAAGAAGGCGTGATTCTAAGACCCGTTGGAAACACCATTTACATACTCCCACCTTACATCATTGAAGATACCCAACTCGAAAAAATCTACCAAACGGTTTTAAAAGCCCTTGATAGCGTGTAATTTTGTAATATGATATTAAAATCCCCAATAGCCATTACAGGACTTGCATCACTTTCACCATTGGGAAGTGAACGAATGAAAATAGTAAAGTCATATCAAGATTCTTCCACATGCATCCTAACGAAACAAATCTCCGATGAAAGTTTCCTGATGGCACCTTTATCTCCTGAAAAACAAGAACAATTATATTCCTTTAGAAATAATCATCCAAAATATAAATCACTAGACAATGTGGTTTTAATGGCAATCATGGTTTCTCGTGAAGCAATCCAAGAAGCTGCTTGGCAGAAGGGGGATTCTTTTGGCATTAACTTCGGTTCTTCTCGTGGGGCTACCCAATTATTTGAGAAATACCATCAAGAATATTTAGAAACTGGAAAAGCTCCTACGTTAACATCACCCACAACCACTTTAGGAAATATTTCCAGTTGGGTGTCTCATGATTTACAAAGTCAAGGACCTGAAATTTCACATTCCATTACTTGTTCTACGGCGTTGCATGCGGTTTTAAATGGTGTCGCTTGGTTGCAGTCGGGAATGGTTGACAAATTCTTAGCAGGGGGTAGTGAGGCCGCTCTCACTCCTTTTACGTTCTCTCAAATGCAAGCCTTAAAGATTTATAGTGCTGAAAATACAGATTATCCTTGTAGACCTTTGGATTCCAAAAAACTCAATAATACTATGGTTTTAGGAGAAGGTGCCGCAGCGATTACGATGGAGTTAGGTAGCCTTGAAAATGCCTTAGGATACATTGTAGGGGTGGGCTATGCTACAGAACCATTGCAACATGGTCTGTCCATTTCAACAGATGCTGATTGTTTTCAAAAAAGTATGATCATGGCATTGGGTGCATCACAACCAGAAGATATAGATGTGGTGGTGTTACATGCTCCGGGAACACTTCAAGGTGATGCTTCAGAAATGAATGCCATTGAAAAAGTATTTAATAAACACAAGCCATTGCTGACTTCAAACAAGTGGAAAATTGGGCACACCTTTGGAGCCTCTGGATTGTTAAGCTTGGAAATGGCATTGTTGATGCTACAAGAACAAAGATTTTTTGAAATTCCTTACCTATCTTCCTCATTTACAGTAAAACCAATCCAAAAGATAATGATCAACGCAGTTGGATTTGGTGGGAATGCGGTGAGTGTACTCCTTTCAAAATAAAAAAAGCCCAACTTTCGAAGGACTTTTTTCAGGGTTTAGCATTGAGCTTAGAAAGCGGTTTTTTTGTTTACTACTTGTCCGTTCTCTAAAGTTATACTTACAACACCCACTTGATTTTTCATGTTTTCTTGAGAAATGTTGATTTCATTTGAACCTACATGGTTGTAAGAGGCTACTTTTTGGCCTAATAAGTTATATACCACTACAGAATGGATAGGCTCTTGCGAAGAGTTGATATTAATATTATCCAATTGATTGGTAACCACGACACCATTATTGATGCCTTGAGCAGGATTAAGACTTAGGGTTTCATTGGTATATCGCAACACAAAACGGTTTTTATGATTCCCTTGAGTTGCTGTAAATTCATATTGAGATTGACGTAGGTTATGGACTATTCCTAATTCTAAATCTTGAATATATATAGCTTGGTCTGGGTTTCCAAACATACCATCAACATCACCAATGGCAAAGGAATAACTACCAGTTTGAGGGACATTCACTCCAATGCTTACAGTGTCGTCTTGGTTGAAAGGGAACGCTCTTCCTTGAATACATAAATCATGTTGGTCTACGTGAGTGTACAGATTTAAAGAAGCGGTTTCTACTACATGTGTAGCATCATATAAAGCATCTTTATCATTGGTAGCCCCCTCAATGTAACCAATTAACGTACGCGACATACCCATATTGGCATCCACAACGTCTAACCATATTCTGTGTTTTTCAATTGTACTTTGAGCAACTGTTCTAAAGAAAACGTGATTACCTTCTTTTCTTCGCATCGTATTGTTGAACACAATATTCTGAGTAGCAGCTGGACCATCTTTCATAATCACAAAAAATCCTTGTCCGGCTCCAATTTCAGTTTGTACACCGGGGCCGGGTGTACCTCCAGTATAATTGATGATGGCATAGTTATTCGCATCATAATTATACACAAAATTGCCATAAAATGGGTTTTGACCCCCAAGTACAGGAGCACTTCCATGAGTCCAAAGTCTCACGGCTCCCTCAATTATATTATTGGCATCAGCATTCTCATAAAGAAAATCTTCAATATTCAAGGCACTTGGATACGGATTACCCACTAAATTATAGTTGTCATTTACACCAGGCACTATATTTCCTCTGGAAACTGGAAAATTAATAGTACCATTATGAGGCACTCCAAAAAACTGGGTAGTAATGCTTTCCCCAGCTGGGTTTTGAACTTGTGTTGGTAAAGTATTAGGAGCACGAACAATGTAGCCTCTAGCTCTTTCCATGGAGCCGTTAGTATACTGTACCCAGTTTCCTTGGGTGCCATTTCCGTTAGGATTTACAGGATTCCAAAAGAATCTACTACTCGTTCCTGTAATATTAGCAATATTAAAGTTGCTCACCGGAGAGGACCAATACACATAGTCAAAACGATGAACACTGTCTGATCTTCGTTTGTAGGTAATATTTCCAACATTGGTTACGTCCTGAATTTGAATGAGCGTACCATTGTTTTCAACGGTTAAAATTCCATTATTCACTACAATCCCAGATACCTCAACATATTGATTGGAGGGAATTAGTAATATCCCGCTACTAGTTACATTCAAGCTACAAGCACTAAACGAGGGCCCGTTGTAATTACCAGTGATGATTACTCTTGTGTTGATATCTGGAACGCCATTCGACCAGGTTGTTCCATTCCAAGTGGTAACTTTGTTGTTGTAAACAATGGTTCTTGTGTTGGTATAAACGATATTTGAGTAGGTTGTTGAATACGTTAATTTTATAGTATAATCACCGTTTTGGTCTAAATTTAAGTTTAACGGATTTGCACTTGATGTACTTACGCTATTGTTTGGGGCGGTAATTTCCCACTGAAAAGAGGTGTTTACACCTGCCAAACCAATAAAACTGGGGATTAAAGATGCAGAAGTAATCCCTAAACAGTTTGGGAAAGTAGAAGTGATAACACTGAGCAAGGAGCCGTTTGCCAACATCAATTCTGCAAAAGGGATAGGGTCGCCGGGACCATTACCATTACATGTTGAAAATACAATGGAGCCAATCCAAATTCTCTTGGAAGCACTACAAGGGTTGTTCTGAGCAAGACCACCAGGAAAAACAGTTATTGAGCTTCCTGTTGGTAGTCTTAAGTCGGCATTACTGACAAACTCAATATAACCGAAATTTTGAGTTACATGAACGGAAGAAGCATTTAAGTAATATACACCATTTGGTTGCGTTAAACTAATGATACCTGTAACCGTAACAGCACCAAAATTATTTGGGGTATTTGGGTTCTGAATGGTGTGTCCCCCTTGAACCAGTACGTTATATGAACCTGCGATTTGACCAGGATAGTTTGTAGCATTTACCCAAGCAGTACCATTAAATACTTCCCAAGATGCTGCATTGTTCCAAGCAGCAGGTCCGGCGGCTTTGGTTCTGAAATCCCCAACATTTTGAGCTGATAGGCCAAAACTTGAGAATAAAACAATGAAAAAAAGTAAAATTGTACGCATATTAGTTAAGTTTTAAAAAACATTAAACTTGGTTAGCAATGGGTGATATTAGATTTTAGGCATTACAAATTTATGTCACTTCAAACACCCCCGAGAATATAGTCGTTATTACGTAAGATATAATCGATAAAGTGCAGCATTTTGCTGTTTTAACGGTTTTATTTATAGATAAAATCTTTTTTATCAGCAGTTTAGATATTTTAATAAATTCTTACATAAATATACGTAACCGTTGAAGTTTTGGTTTTAAATTGGGTAAAAAAATTAATAAAGTGAAATTATTTTCTCTCGTTTTTGAGAAAATTATTGAAGTAGGATTGGATCATTGCAGTTTCATAACCCTTTCGAAACAAGCTGTCAAACCACTTCTTTTCTTTTTGATTAAGATTGGAAGTGGTTAATTGTTCCCACGTCTTTTCGGCTAGTTGTTCAAAAACTTGTTGGTAATGCTCTTTTTCAATGAGTTGAAGCGATTTGGTGATGAGATAAGGACTGATGTTTCTGATTTTGAGTTCGCTTTCAATGCGTTTCTTTCCCCATTTTTTCTGATGGAATTTGCTTAAGGTATAGACCTCGGCAAAGCGTTCTTCGTTGAGATAGTTTTGTTCAATTAAATGAACGATGATGTGTTCTCGCTCTTCTGCACTCAAAAAGAAACTTTTTAGTTTTTGTTGCACCTCTTGATGACACCGCTCTTGATAGGAACAGTAGTATTCTAGTTTTCTTATTACTTCTTTATAATTCAACGTATTCATACAAGGAAATTCATTGGTTAAAGTTACATGTTTTTGGTTTTTAGTTAAAGATTTGTCCTCTCATGATTTCGGTTTACAATTAGTTTGGTTTTCTAAACTTAATTGTTAATAACCTAATTTTAATTTTTTCAATTTTTTTGAGAACTTAGCTTTGTTATTGAGAAGCGGAAGATGGTTTGTTGTAGGGACTCAAGCCATCCAGGAATATCAATTGACCAACTGAAAAAGTTGTTTCAAAGCAGTAGTTTGTTCAAACAAATTTACTGCTTTTTTTAGTTTAATAAATTATACTTTTTTTGTTGTTATGCCTCTTCAAAGTCCCTGAGTTCTGATTGGTAAAGTCATACAATTTTATTTCAGGGTATTTCTTTGATACTTCAAGCCACTTTTCAAACTCATAAGGTGTTTTATATCCTAATTCTTTCACTGGTCTTTCATGGTTTATTAACCTGACGATTTCACGCAGTTGTCTATTTAATTCCCTAACATTTTTAAAATCTTTGTTTAGATAATCATTCTTTATCACTCCATTGAGTTGTTCTGCCATGCCGTTTTGTAAACAGTTTTCAGCAATACTCATAAAGATATTTTTACTCTTTAAAGCTCTTTTGTAAATCTTAGATTTATACTGAGATCCGGCGTCTG